>JAPLCR010000558.1:8081-16061 GCA_026392135.1 Armatimonadota bacterium | reverse complement strand
TGTAGAATACGCTCCTACATCTCAACCCTACGCAAGCAGGGGCACTCTATCCTGCCTGCACTACAAATACTACTCACGGGGCAACCTATTTTACCCACTACATAGCCTGAGTAGTTACGCCGACTTATCGTAAAACCCTGCAAAACTCCACTCCGGTGTATCCCATCTTCGCTATTGCTTTGAGAGTTCCGGGTAGGTCTTTCGCGCAGGCTTCGCGAACAGAGTAGAGCTGTAACCCTATCTGCAATCGCCGTTGTTGGTGGGGTTTCGCACTTACGGTGGAGGCTGTCGCCGCAAGGAGGAGGGCTAATACTGTTAGCAGGATAGGGGTTTCTTTTGTAGGGTGTCGAAAGAGAGGCATCTGTGTCGTCTCCTGAATAGAGGGTGAGCGAGATTCATCGAAATAAAAAAGGGAGTAGAGTGGTTACTCTGCTCCCTTTTCTGAAAACTCCCCGCGATGGACTCGAACCATCAACATTTCGGTTAACAGCCGAACGCTCTGCCATTGAGCTAGCAGGGAATATCTCATCACGACGCTAAATAATATATCACGACTTGCCCGTTTTTGTCAAGATATAACCGTAAGCTCTTGCTAATAAAAAACGTGCTTATGCCGTCCTGCGTTGCCCTTTACGCTCTGCTGTGCCTGTAAGAAGCAAAACCAGTAGCTGTAAGTTCCCCAGTGGGATCGCAGAGCAGAAGCCACTCCATGACCTGCGTAAGATCGTCCCACGAGTAGCTCCGCGCTAACTGAAACAGGTCTCCGGCGCGAAACGCAATCTGCGCGATATTGCCTTCGGAGGGGAGTTCGCCCGCTATATCTGGTGGAAGCGAACGCACATCGCGGGGGGCGATGCGCTTGCTATCCAGAAATTTTGCTTGCCATAGCATTCGGTATTGGCGTGCGAGTAGTGCGAGCAGCTTTCCTGCCACTGCTTGGGGCTTGGGGTCGTATCGATGAACCTCCGCGAGAAGTTGTAGGGCGTTGTCAGTCTCTTTGCGTGTTATGCTATCAATCAGTTTGAAGACCACATCCTCTGGGCTGGAGGCGGTCACTGTTCCCACATCTTTTGCGGTTATGGTAGGGTGTTCTCCCACCCAGCAGACCAACTTGAGTATCTCCTGCTCTAGTGTGAGAAGCTCATGCCCCGCGGAGTCTAGGAGGAGGTTCACCGCGTCAGGCTCAATCTGTTTACCCTCTTCGCCTACCCGTTGCAAAACCCACTTAGAAAGCCCTTCGCCCTTTAACGCGGAAAACTTGACCACTGCCCCCAGCTTTTTCACCGCGTTATCTAGCTTTACGGTGACGGCGACTTTGCGCTTGTCGTCTTCCTCCTCCGCCGAAGCGATAAGGACGAGGCACGTGCTACCCCCCATCCGCGTCAGCCCCTCCGCAAGCCGCTCCGCCTCCGCGCTCTTGCCTCGTTCGCGCCACTGCTCCATGCCGCGCACTACCACCATGCGATAGTCCGAACCGAAGGGAACCTGCGCCGCCGAAGCGAGAATCGCATCCGCCCCTACAGAGAGAACATCCATAAGCTCAAGGTCGAAGTCGGCGAAATCGGAGGAGACTACCTGCTTTATCAGCGCGTCCGCCGCTTCGTGCTTGAGTCTATCTTCACTTCCAAAGAAGAGATAGACGCGCTGTAGCCCCTCTTTCCAGAGAAGGGCGGGCGATCCGCTTTTGTACTCTAACTCCATTGGATTATGCCTTCACTGTAGGAGATTTTGGTTGGATTAGAGCGAGGTCACGTTTTTTTACCTGCTTCAAGGTAGCTTTTACCTCTTGCACAAGGGCTTGAGCGCGTTGTGCCTCTGCCTCTGTTGCGACTCCTGTGCCGTATCGGAAGTGTTTGAAGAGTTGTGTCAACTCTTTCCAGAGAGGTGAGAGGGTAGGCAACGCGACATCTGCTCTCTGCTGTACAAGCGCGGCGTATTCGTCGGGGGTCATGGAGGCGGTTCGCTCCACTCCATACCGCTTGAGTAGGGTGCAGGTGAGGATGTACGCCTCTGTGATAGCCCGATTGGTCGCGGGGTAGACGGTAGTGTCTACTTGCTTGCGATTACCGCGTGGGAGGCGACCCAAAAGCTCATTAAACAGAATAAACCCGACTAATCCGACCACTAATATCCCCAAAAGGATACGGAGAGCATCCTGTTTGAGCCAACTCCAGAAGCCCCCTTGTTTTTTCGTTGTGCTGTAGTCGGAAATGTCCTCTGCCGCGCTAGTTGCATCGAAAGGTACCCAGCCTATTTCTGGGAAAAACGCCTCCGTCCAGATATGTTTGTGCTTCTCTCGTACCATGTAAAGCCCATCTTTGAGGTCGCCTGCTAGAAACCCGGAGGCGAGCCGCGCGGGTACTCCGGCGTAGCGGCACATTACGGTAAGAGCGGCTCCGAAACTATCGCAGTAGCCCATCTTTCTATCGAAGAGGAAATACTCTACACTGTCTCTGTCGCGTGGTGCGGCAGGAGTTTGTATGTTGTATTTACAGGTTTTCCCAATATAGTCTATGAGTGCCTGTACTTTATCGTAGTTGTTCGTTTTCCCTTTTATCGCCTCCATGACTGCTTTGCGGACAGGGTCGTTGGAGGGACCGGTTTGCAGGTAGGTATTGCGTATTGGCGGAGGAATGGCGTTGGTATCGGAGGTGGCGGTGCGTAGGCGGCTGGGGTCATCATCCGCAACTACTGAGGTCACTTGATACTCGGCATTTAGTGGGAGGACAGTGCTGGAGTTACAGGCTCCCGCGCTCTGAACATCTACCTTGTCTGCGTTCACGACAATCTTTGATAGCGATGTCGCTCCATAAAATTGGCTAAAACTCCCCCCCACAATGACGAATTTCTGTACTACCTGCTGACTGTTTTTCATGTCTAACGGGTTTAGTTCTAGGCGGCTGATGGGCAGTGCAAAGAGTTTACCTGTAAAGGTGCGCTCCCCTGAGTCGCCTACTAGCCCCAGATATGCTTCTTCTTTGTTCTCTATCTTGACTTCGTTGGTGGGGGTTACGGTGGCAGGGTTGGTCTCGCGATTTTCAAAACGGGTTCCGGTATAGAAATCAAAGGTTGTACCGCGCCAATATAGCCCGCGAGGCGACAGTACGCGCATGAGGAGGGTGTCGCTCTGTGTAACGGGACCTGATGCCAGCTCTATTGAGTTGCGTTCCGAGACCTGTACGCTGGGGGTGTTTAGAGCGGTGGTTTTATCGACACTATTAGTGAGTGAGCTGAGGTTTGATGGGTTGAAGAGGGTCTGTCCTATCACGCGGAGCGGGATTGCTACGATGTTTGCAAAGAACAGTGCCCCCATAATACAGAGTGCGGTGAGTTGGAACTGCCCACCAAAGAGCTGTTTGGTTTGCCCTTCACTGCGCCCTTTGACCTGAAAATTCAGGGTTCTGAGGTAGTTGTCGTGTACCATCAGGAAGGTTGTTGCTGTGACGAACAGAAGGAAAGCGTTTTGGATTTCCGCCTGTGTAGAGGTTTGGCTAACGAGTGCGAGCATAGCAAAACAGGGCACGATACTAAAGAGTATGGAGGCATTTGAGGTAAGCAAGAAGCTCCAGAAAACGGTGAACCAGACAAGAACTATCTGTATCGCTTTTTGCCTCTCTCCATTGACTACGGAGGGCCAGAACCACTCCATACCTCTATCTGAGGAGGCGAATGCAATGACAAGTAGAATAACAATCAGCACGATAGGGCGTTGTAGCGAGCGTGAACCGCTTCCGCGTGAGCGTAGCCAGTAGCTTAGCAGAAAGCCCGCCGTTGCGCCGGTAAATGCCATATTACCGAATTCGGGGATCTCCAGGCTGAAATTCACTGCGTAGATAGCAGAGAGTACGGCGCAGAGACCTGCTAGATAGAGCCATAGGCTGACCTCTTCTTGGGTCTCTTCTGTACTGGAAAGGTCTGTAGTTTTGGGTTGATTTACAGGGCTGGGTCTCTTAGGTGTGTCAGAAACTGCCATCGCTTATTCCCTCCGGGAACAGGGTTCCATCTGTTTGTAGGTGCACTGCAAAGACCTTTGCGCCTCCACTTGATACCGCCTGATAAAACAGCTGCTCCTGCTCAGAAGAGACTCGGTTTTCCTCAAAGGTGTTTGGGGCAATATAGACCACTATACACAGAACGCTTTGGGCTTTGTGGAGAAGAAGTGCTTCTCCTAGCCTTGCATCTGGGTTGGAGGTTACTATAATCAGGGTGGTTCCCCTTGGAACCT
Organism: Armatimonadota bacterium; assembly: GCA_026392135.1. GTDB lineage: Bacteria > Armatimonadota > Chthonomonadetes > Chthonomonadales > Chthonomonadaceae > CAIJLM01. The sequence continues at coordinate 11,836 of JAPLCR010000558.1, read as the reverse complement.
CTCCTGCCTTTCTGTTTACAACCTCAGAGATAGGCTCCATGGTGTCGTCCTCAACACGGGCGAGTGTGTCTAGTATCCGCATAAGCTGCATCTCTCCGCGGGCATTCACCGCCGTCTCGTTCGTGGTATCGAGTGTATTGGAGAGCCGCACAGAGGCGTTTTGTTGTACCATTTGATAGGTGATAGAGGCGCAGAATCGCACAGCATACTCGAAGGTTGTCTCGGCTTCGCTTCCAAAGTTATGCCCCTTCTGCCTATCCAATATGAGTTGTACTTGAATAGACTGAGGGTCTTCAAACTCGATGACGCTGAGGTTGCCTGTTCGTGCTGTCTGCCTCCAGTGGATGCGGCGTAGAGGGTCGCCGGGAACGTATTGGCGCACGCCGTCTGGGTCTACGCTACTGCCTCGCAGTGCGATGACTGTGAACTCTTGCCAGCCGTATTTGTCAGCTCCGCTCATCTTCCACGACTTCAACTGCTCAGGCATAGGGTAGACCACTATCTCGCCTTCTGCGGGATGTGACTGCCCGAAAGCGAAGACTCCGAGGGGATCTATAGCGATGCTTTCAAAGGCGGTTAGTGTGTGAACTCCGCGCCGTGCAAAACGTACTGCGTAGACGATTTTTGAGGTGGCTTGGGGGGATACATTGAAGATTGGAGGATGCTCCGACTGAGGCTCTATCCAGTCAGGAAGAGGCTCTCGACACGAGATAAAGTAGCGTGGGACACGTGTGGGGTTCTCCACCACGTAGAGTAGCTCTCCCTGCTCTCCTGCCCAAGCAACGGTGGGAGGTTCACGCCGGAACTGCAGGCTTCGTAGGGAGTAGAAGCCTAACAGATAGGATATGCCGGGTAGGGTGAGCAGTATCGCCGCCATGTAGTAGAGGTGAGGGGCGTTGATAGCTCCCGCTACGACTACTACAAATATTGCGCCAAAGAGGAGAGTTGACCACTTGATAGCCTGCATTCCAAAATCTCCTTTAAGAGCGCAGAGCAACTGGGACGGCGATGCGGTTTAGTATGTCTGTGATAACAGTGTTGCCATTTACGCCTCGCACCCTTTGGTCGGCGCGAACGACTAAGCGGTGCGATAAGACTGCCTCCGCGCACGCCTTTACATCGTCGGGCAGAACCGCAGTGCGCCCTTGAAAGGCGGTACGCGCTTGAGCGACATGAAGGAGGTTGAGGGCACCGCGTGGGCTGGCTCCTAGTGATACAGAGGCGTGTTCACGGGTTGCACGTACAATATCGAGGATGTAGCCCCGCACATCGTCGTCTACGTGGACTTCGCGGACGGCGTGTTGCATTGCTAAAATCTCTTCATTGGTGACTACCGATTCGACATACTCTACAGGATGAATATGACGCTGCGCTTGCAAAATTCCAAGTTCAGCATTTCGGTCGGGGTATCCAATAGAGATACGTGCTGCAAACCTGTCCATTTGGGCTTCTGGCAGGGGGTAGGTTCCGGCGAGTTCGATATTGTTTTGCGTTGCAATAACGAAGAAGGGGCGCGGTAGGATATGGGAGTGTCCATCTATGGTGACTTGCCGCTCTTCCATACACTCTAGTAGAGCGGATTGTGTTTTGGGGGTTGTGCGGTTGATTTCATCGGCAAGGACGATATTCGCGAAAACAGGTCCTGGTCGCATCTCAAACTCTCCTGTTTTTTGGTTGTAGATGGAGGAGCCTGTGATGTCGGTTGGAAGGAGGTCGGGCGTGAACTGGATACGCTTAAAAGATAGCCCCAACGCACGAGAGAGGGCTTTTGCTAAGGTTGTTTTCCCGACTCCAGGAATGTCTTCGATGAGTAAGTGACCGTTTGAGAGGAGTACGGAGAGGGCTATCTCAATGACGTTATGCTTGCCTAAGATAACGGTCTCTACCGCAGAAATAATGGATTGCGCTTTTTGCGCCAGTTCGTTAGGATTCACGCGCTATGCCTCGCTTGTGTATGAAGTAGAACAAAACAAAAAATGCTCACGTTTATCTGAGTGGCTTCGTGTGCTTAAATAGTACCCAAACTGAATGGAAACAGGAGCCATTTATATTGGACAAGCCGTTAATAGAACAGAAAGACCCACCAGTTCTTCATAGGTTTGCCATCTGCGTCTTTTTGTCTGTTGTTTAGACCTGGGATATTTTGCCTCCAGTAGACAATCCAGGGTCCCATGCAGTCGGGAGCGAGTTTGCGGTACTTCTCGAACTTCTGGTTCGTCCAGAGTTCGTATCTGTCGTCACCATTCTCTCCACTGCCGATACGCCAATCTTCAATACAGGAAAAAACGGGTTTTTCGTTCCTTAAATCGTACTGTTGCCGCCCATTTGGTGTCCAATGCGCGTTTCCACCCTTGACTCGGTAGTTTTCCAGCCGAATCTGTTTGCCTTGATACGTTATCTCCGCTGTTTGTGGGTTGGGGTAGTTTACAACGGGCTTTCCATACTCCAAGTCATAAAACGATTTGAATGGGAGATTGAAACGTTTGTCGAGGTCGAGTTGCGCGAACTCACGAAAGTATTTTGTGTAGTAGGGAATTACGTCGTAGTTCGCCATGCCCTCTAGGCAGTGTGCGAGGTTCTCCATCGCACACCCGATACCTCTGTCTGGGTTCAGGTTGTTGATACGAAGGCTTCTACCCGTCCATTTGCGGTCGGGGTCTTCTCCGTTTCCTGCCTCGCGGACTGCGCCTGTGCGTTGAAAGTTTTGGTCGAAAACGGGCTTTAATTCGATGCACTCGAAGCACCGTATATCTCCTGAGGCAGCGGAGAAGAACCATACTTCATGAATATAGCCTCTGTCTACCAGTTCGTCTAGGCGAAGAAAGCGTTTTGTGTTTTGGGGATCTTTGAATCCGTAGTTGGGTGCAAACTCTTCACTGAAAAGTTTGTTATAGTCGAAGTTTATGTCCTTTTCGCCCACATTGGGCTTGCGGGGAGTTTTGGAGCTGTTATTTTTGGTTGCGCCGCTATCTCGGAGGTCTACATACTTTAACACGGAGTACTGTAGGAAGATGGGCGCGTCCTTGTTCTGGTAGCCATGATACCGGGAGCTTTCGGCGAGCGCGGCAATGAGGTCTTGCGTCATCTTCTGCGTATGCTCCATTGTGTGCTGGTTCGAGAAGTTTAAGACGAGTAGGCGCGGGCGCATCTGTTTTATCTGTTGATGATGACGCACCAACCACTCATCAGAATTCGCTTTGCTTGCGCGATTGGGCCAAATCGTGGATTCGTTGGTATCTTTGGGGGGCAACAGCACGTCTTGCCCTCCTACTTTGCTAATAGGTGCAAGGAGCAGTAGGGCAATGAGAAGGGTTAGACTGCGTCGCATTGTGGAAGAGACCTCTTTCGTCAGTTGTGTTTTGGCTTTCCTATCGGTACTACGTTTCTATTACACAGAGCGTCTCGTAACCCCTGCTGAAAGTGATAAGAGAGCGTAAGTACTGCACTTATCTTTTGTGTTTTAACGTGAGTTAGGGATCCGCTCTGCTCGACAAATATAGGGTTGTGTTATATCCTTCTCCTAGTCAGTCGTTCTATGGGGTAAAATAGAGACCATCCTCAAAAAACAAAAAGGAACCCCTCATGCGAAAAATTGTACTCGTCTATTCTGGCGGGCTAGACACCTCTGTTTGTATTCCCTTGATGCGGGAAGAGTATGGCTTCGACCACGTTATTACTGTGACCGTTGATGTAGGTCAGCCTCGCGAAGACATTCAGCAGGCAGAAGACCGCGCCAACAAGTTTGGTACAGAACA
>JAPLCR010000558.1:0-8068 GCA_026392135.1 Armatimonadota bacterium | reverse complement strand
AGGACTACTGTTGGCCCGCCATCAAAGCGAACGGCGACTATCAGGGCTACCCCATCTCCACGAGTATTGCGCGCCCCCTCATCGCTTTGAAGGCGGTGGAGATGGCGAAAAAGCTTGGGGTGAACGCCTTTGGGCACGGCTGTACGGGAAAGGGGAACGACCAGTTCCGCATAGAGTATGTGTTACGTACTCTTATGCCGGACGCGGAGATTATTGCGCCTATGCGCGAAGGGAAGCTTCTGCCCGACGGTAGCCGAGAACCCTGGACGCGCTCGGAGGAGATTGACTACTCCATCGCACACGGTCTGGACATTTCTCACACCAAAGACAAACTTTGGAGTATCGATGAGAACCTTTGGGGGCGTAGCATTGAGGGCGGTCGCCTTGAAGAGCCGAACTACGCTCCGCCAGAAGAGATTTTTCACTGGACGCGCTCAATAGAGGATGCACCTAGTACTCCGCGCCTCCTGACGATTGGCTTTGAGAACGGCGTACCTGTATCGCTAGACGGTGAAGCCCTGTCAGCCCTCGAACTTGTAGAGCGGGCGCATCAGATCGCAGGAGAGCATGGAGTCGGGCGTGTAGACATTATGGAAGACCGAATGCTCGGCTTGAAAGTGCGCGAAAACTACGAGTGCCCTGCGTCTGTTCTTCTGCTGACCGCGCACCGTGCCCTTGAAGCCCTCGTCAGTACGCAGGGCGAACTCAAGTTTAAGAAGATGGTGGACACGGAGTGGGGAGAACTTGCCTATAAGGGACTTTGGTACGACCCCCTCAAAGAAGACCTCGAAGCCTTTATCGACAAAATTCAAGAGCGCGTCACTGGAACCGTCACCCTCCGCCTTGCAAAAGGGAGTGCGATAGTTGTAGGGCGTGATAGCCGAAATGCCCTCTATAACGAAGACCTTGCCTCCTTCGATAGCAAGACCTTCGACCAAGCCGACTCGACGGGAATGGTGAAGATGCACGGGCTACAGTCGCGTATGTACTGGCTTCTCAAAAACAGTAGATAACGCACTCTTCCGCAAGGAGTAGGTTGGGGTTGCACTCTTCCCAATCCCTCTTCGTAGCCTGCACCCCGCCGTGTGGACACCCCTCTCCCAATTTTGGGCGAGGGGATTGACTTGTAAGTTGGTTTTGCAGGTTGATTTGCCTTGTTGAATGAGGGGAGAGGACGGACAGGTAGGCAGTTTGAGATAGAGGAATTGAGAAGAAGAGGTGCTTTTGTAGCCCAAAAGTGTATGCACCAACCCCATCCTTCCCCTTCACAAAAGGGAAAGAGTGAATCCCCCATATTCCAAGCTTTTGGGTTTGTGTGGAGGGGACTAAAGAAGCGGATATTCTAGGGTATCGCCTTAGTAGATAGGGAGACAACGTGAAGAAACTTTGGGGAGGGCGCTTCGACGAGCCTACCGACGCGCTTATTGAGAGCCTGAACAACTCTCTTATATTCGATTCGAGACTTTGGCAACAGGACATTGCGGGGAGTATTGCCCATGCAACTATGCTTGGCTCGACGGGCATACTCAATGCAGAGGAGTCTGTTCAGCTGGTAGCGGGGCTACGTCAGCTTCGTGATGACCTTGAGGCTGGGAATCTCTCTTTGCCTTCAGATGCGGAAGATGTGCATACGGCGGTGGAGGGGCTTCTGAAGGAGCGGCTTGGAGCTGTTGCAGGGAAACTACATACGGCGCGTAGCCGAAACGACCAGATAGCGACGGACATCCGTCTCTACCTGCGTGAAGAGTGTGACGCTCTGATGCGGAAATTGACCGACTTTCAGAGTATGCTTCTCACTTTGGCAGAGCGCGAAATGGAGACGATTCTGCCGGGTTGCACCCACCTGCAACACGCCCAACCTATCGTTTTGGCACACCATCTGCTCGCCTACTTTTGGATGCTGGACAGAGACAAGGAGCGATTGGCGGACACGCGTAGGAGGGTCAACCGGCTACCGCTGGGCGCGGGGGCGTTGGCGGGAACAGGTTTTCCTATTAATCGGCATCAGGTTGCGGAGCTACTTGGTTTTGAAGCGGTTTTGGAAAATAGCCTCGATAGCGTGGCAGATAGGGATTTCCTGATTGAGTTCCTCGCCTTCGCAAGCATTCTCGCCATGCACCTCTCGCGTCTTGCGGAGGAGATAATTCTTTGGAATACGCCTGAGTTTGGTTATATTCTGCTGGATGACGCGGTGACTACGGGCAGTAGCATTATGCCCCAGAAGAAGAACCCTGATGTGGCGGAGCTTGTGCGTGGTAAAACTGGGCGCGTCTACGGCGACCTTGTTGCACTTCTGACTTTGATGAAAGGGCTTCCGCTGACCTATAACAAGGATTTGCAGGAGGACAAAGAGCCTCTTTTCGATGCGATAGACACCCTGCACCTCGTACTGCCTGCGCTACAAAAGACTTTGGCGACGGCACAGTTCCGCAGAGAGCGTATGCTTACCGCGGCACGGGGTGACTTCTCTACCGCTACTGACCTCGCCGACTATCTTGCGCGGCAGGGGCTTCCTTTCCGCGAAGCACATGAGGTGGTTGGGAAAGTGGTGCGTTACTGCATTGAACAGGGGATAACCCTAGAGGATCTGGATGCGCCCACCCTCTCTACATTCCACGCTCTGCTGGGAATGAATACGGAGGGGGCACTAGAGGTACTCACATTGAACTATAGCGTTTCTGCACGGAAATCGTTTGGTGGGACTGCACCGGAGGCAGTGCGCGTGCAGTGGGTAAACGCGAAAGCTCGGCTTGTAAAAGAGCGAAGTTAGGCTCGTTTGCCCTATTCCCCCTCCCCCCAAACTTTGTAGAGAGATGCGGGGAGGGGGAGTTAGATGAACACAGGCACTACTTTCCAAATGCCCCTGCGCTCATAAGATCAAGAAGCCCGTTGCCGTCATACGAAAGTGGTAGGTCTACACGTCCATGTATTTGACTGCTACGGTATGTTGCAAAGATAATCTCCGTGCTTTGAATGGCGTGGTCGGCGGAGATAAGTGGCTTGTATCCCGGTTCGTCTAGGGCGCGTACCACATCCTTTGCTGCAAGGGCAAGGTCACTCCAGTCGCCTTGAGGAACCTCAATGTGCTTCCATTCGCCAATGCCCTTCCCCAGTATTCGGTAGTTGCGTTCGTTTAGTACCTCTATGACCCCATCGGTACCTATCAAGCGATGGACGGCTCCAATTTTCGCTAAGTCTCCCGTGACCATAGTACCGCGCACGCCGTTCTTCCATTTGAAATTGAGGACTGCCTGGTCTTCCATTTTTGCGCCGAAGGCTACGTTTTCGGTACTGCTGTTGATTTGCCCTATTACCCATTCGGCAGGCTCATCATTATTGTAGAAGAACATCATGTCTAGCCAGTGTGTGCCCCAGTCGTACAGGTTACCGCACTCCGCTTCAATCTGCACAATTTCGCCAATTTCGCCCTCTTGTACCGCTCTACGCACCTCTTGAAACAGTTTGATATGGCGCCGCTGGTGGTTGAAGCAGAGAAGTACGCCTTTCTCATCGGCGGCGGCTTTCATCCTTTTGCAGTCGCCCCAATTAGTCGCCATTGGCTTTTCGCAGTAGATGGCTTTCACCCCTGCATCAACTGCGGCAACGGTTATCTCGGCATGAAGATGGGGCCATGTACAGATGCTTACAATGTCCAGGTTTTCTTTCGCTAGCATCTCTGTGTAGCTGTGGTAGTGGGATACCTTTGTATTCTGCTTTTGTTGGAAATACTGGGCGCGAGAATCTTGCAGTTCCGAGAAGGCTACCAGTTCCGCTCTTTCATTCTTCATCATGCTGGGATAGTGGGCGTGCGCCATTCCAAAGCCTGATGAACCCTCTTCTCGCCACGGAATGCCCGTACCTATAATGCCGTATCGATACTTAGTTTCGCTCATGGAGATCCTTTCTTCTTTTAGAGGCTTGTAAAGCCCTCTCTCTCTATTTCAAATTTAGCGGCAAACCCGCCATCTTCTGAGACGCGCACGCGCAGGGTATCGCTAGCCTGTACAGAAAAGATCTTTTTAAGAAGACTGTTAGGGTTCGTATCGGAGGCAGGGCTGTCCTTCCAAAGGGTAGCCATATACTCCTGTTTACCTAAAAATGAGAGCGGTATCTCTAGCTCTCTCGCCTTTCCCGCTGTCATACCGCCGACGTACCACGTTGTGCCATGTCGCCGTGCCGTTACTAGCAAGTGCCCTGCCTCTCCTTGAAGCACACGTGTTTCATCCCACCATGTGGGCACCTGTTTGAGAAACTCGAAACCGAGCTGTCCCTCATAAGCCTCCGGATAGTCTGCTAGCATTGGGTTGGGGTTGTCGAAGCAGATGTAGGAAGCCAGCTGATAACAGCGTGTTCCGAACACGTTTGGTGCTTTATAATTAATGGCGAAATCGCCTCGCTTTACGGCGCGAAATCCACCCGCATGGTAGTCCATAGGACCCGCTACCATGCGGGTATAAAGTAGATTTAGGGTATGCTCTGGAGTGCAAGCATCGCCCCATTTGAGGTATTCAAGGTTCAATGCGCCCTCATGGTTCATCATGTTGGGGTAGGTGCGTTGCCACCCTGTCGGTTTCCATATCCCGTGAAAGTGAATAAGGATATGATGCCGCGCCGCCGCTTGCAAAATCTCCTCGGCAAACTCAACGGTCTGCTGGTCGTCGTGGTCAAAGAAGTCTACCATCATTCCACGCCACCCAAAGCGTTGGAACGCCGTGAATGCCTCCTCCACCCGCCCCCGCAACGCTCCCTGATGCACCCATGTCCAGAGGTGAACTCCTTTTGATTCGGCGTACTTGCGAATTGCGGGGAGGTCTAAATCGTCACGCACTCTTGTAACATCAGTGTCGGGACCCGGTGAGACTCCCTTGCGCGTCTGATGATACCAAGGGGTGTCGGTATTATCGGCAATTACAGAGTGGTAGGGGATGTCGTTTGCGGCGCAGAAGTCGATATAGGTTTTCTGCGCCTCCATGCTAAAGATAGGAGGCTCTGCCTTACCATCCTTAACCACATTCCCATTCCACCATGCCCACGTCATTTTGCCCGGCTTTATCCATGCAGTAGAGCCAATTGTGGATGGGGCGTTCAGGCAGTAGAGTGTGTTTGATTCGAGTAGCGTTCCAGCCCGGTCGCCTATCAACACAACGCGCCACGGTGTCTCCATCGGTGTAGAACGAACCACCTTCGTACCGTCGGGGCGGGGGGTAAGGCGGCAGATCAGTGTGTTCTCTTTGCTACCTGTAGGGTGCATTAGCGACATTCCGGCGTAACGACGTAGGCTTGCTTCCGTTATTGCTAGATGCGTTCCATCCTCTTTCACGAAGGTGGCGGGCATATCCAGAAGGGTATTGGGCTTCGCCTGATTCAGGGGAGTTACGGCGACGTTGTGTTCGTGGGAGGTCTGGTAGTTTTCCAGATATTGTAGGTAGGCGGTGGTGTTTCCTATCAGCGTGAACGAGGAGCCTTCCTCTGTTATCGTGATGTTTTCAAGACCTGGCTCCTTGGGAACCTCGTAGCGGAAGGCTATTGCGTCGTTATAGCAACGAAAAGAGACCTCAATGCGCCTCTTGTGCGGGTTTACGAGGGTGAGACGGGTTTCGCGGTAGTTGTCTCTTGTCGTCTTGGTTTTGCCAAAGAGAACTCGTATCTGCCTATTACTGGTTTTTATCCGTTGCCGAATGACATGAACACCCGCTAGCATATCGCCCTCTCCCTTCACCTCAAGGCTAAGCTTGCAATCAGCTAGTATGGGCTTGCCTTGAAAGGTTGCACTCCAGTGTGGTGTGTCTGCTGAACCTTCGGGCGGCATCTGAATATGTATTGCGATTCGGTTGTCAGGAGAGAGAAGAGTGTGTTGGGGAGAGGCTACAGCGGACTGTCCACCTACCACTGCCATGCCTAACAAAGTGTATCCTGCAAGAGAGAGAGTGCGAGCCATTGTCAAGTGTCCTTTGGTGAGCCGATTTGTAGAGCTATAAGGCTGTCAGGTTTACGCGAAAATAATACTTTGCTCAGGTTCTTCATTTCGCCCCTGTTTTCCTGCTAAACTGGAGTGGAAATACGGAGTAAAGATTAACGCTATCACCTAATCAAAATAAAGAGATGCCACCAGAAGTAGACCTTTCCATTCGCCTCACGCCAACCTGTACACTCTCCTCGCCCGTCCTCATAGCATCCGGAGCTTTGGGGTTTGCCGACACTATTGAGGGCGCGGTTGACTTAGAAGGGGCTGGGGCGTTCATTACGCCTACTCTCACCCTCTTATCACGTCAGGGAAACCCGATGCCGCGCACCGTAGAGGTCAGCGCAGGGCTAATTCACGCGAATGGGCTACCCAATCCGGGACTATCCGCATTTGTTCAGGAAGATTTACCGCGCCTCCTCTCGCTTCCTTGCCCTCTTATCGTTAGCATTCACGGTGAGAGCCGAGAGGCGTGGCAAGTGTTGGCGGGGCGTTTGTCGGCTATTCAAGGGATTGTAGGGCTAGAGATGAATCTGACCCCCACCTCTCTTCATAGTGATGGCTTCCGATATGGGGACGTTCCGAATGAAGCGGAGGCGTTGCAGTATATTGCGGAGAGCCTAAAGAGTGTTCGCGCGGTTACTTCGCTACCTCTTATCGCAAAGTTGCCGAATATTGGTGCGGAGATCGGAGCCGCGAGTAGAGCGGCGGTGGAGGGGGGGGCAGACGTGATTGCGGTCTCTCAGGCGTTTCCCGCTGTTGCGATACGATTGAGCGGAAGCCAGTTCCGTTTACCGGGAGTTGTGGGAGGGCTATCGGGCCCCGCAGTAAAGCCGCTATCGCTCTATCAGGTGTGGCGCGTTGCACAGTCGGTATCAGTTCCTATTATTGGGACGGGTGGCGTGATGTGTGGGGAGGATGCGCTAGAGTTTCTGATGGCGGGAGCAACGGCGGTCGGAGTCGGGACTGCCAATTTTATCCACCCCAACGCATCCTCGCAGATTCTTTTGGAGATCCGAGCATGGATGGAGCGCAGTGGAGTGGGGGAGGTCGCCGCGCTTGCGGGATTAGCCAACAAAAAGGGTTAAGGGAAAAGTTCTGCTGTGGTTTCAAGATAGCCGCGTAACCGGAGGACGGCTTGGGCGTGTAGTTGGTAGGCACGGGATTCTGAGACGGTGAGGACAGCCCCAATCTCTTTGAAGGTAAGCCCCTCATGGTAGTAGAGAGAGACGACAAGGCGTTCTCGTTCGGGAAGGCGGTCTACAGCACCTCCGAGTGCCCGCCTGCGTTCGCGTATAGCGACACTGTCTAGGGGACCTGGTGCTTCTGTAGGAACCAAATCGGAGACGCGTTGCTGTTCGCTTCCCATTCGCAAATCGTCGAGCGAAAGCAGGTTTGCTCGTCCGATGTTGAGGAGCATTTTGTCTAGCTTGTCTAGTGTGATACCGAGTTCTTGAACAACCTCTTCTTCCGTTGCTGGTCGCCCCAACTCCACTTCCAACTTTAGATAGGCGTACTTGAGTTGTTTCTGTTGATCACATACAAGGCGCGGGACCCAGTCGTCTCCCCGCAACATCTCTAGTATCGCCCCGCGAATGAGGGTAATGGCGTAGGTCTCGAACTTGATGCCCCTCTCTGGGTCGAACTGGTCTACGGCTTTAATCAATCCCAAAATACCTGAGGAGACAAGGTCATCCCGCTCTATACCAGAGGGGAGTGGTCCCAGTAGCCGCCCTGCGGTGATGGAGACGAGATGTGAAAAGCGTTCTATCAGTAGGCGGCGCGTGTTTGGTGCGTGCGTCACTCTATACTCACGCCATAGTCGGGCAACATCTGCATCGCTGATTGTCGAAGCATCGGGCATTCTATCTCTATCCTTCATGGGAGAAGTGTCCCTGTGTTTCTCTTGCACTGCTCCATACCCTGTAGGTCTCTTTGGAACTGCTAGTATCGAAAAAATAACTTAGGGATTCGCGATAGTTAAATTGTTCGTAACTACTCAGGCTATGTAGTGGGTAAAATAGGTTGCCCCGTGAGTAGTATTTGTAGTGCAGGCAGGATAGAGTGCCCCTGCTTGCGTAGGGTTGAGATGTAGGAGCGTATTCT
>JAPLCR010000394.1:7750-9046 GCA_026392135.1 Armatimonadota bacterium | reverse complement strand
CAGGCGTTCGCTTAAAACAGAAGGCGATGAAGGTTTTAGAAACCCAGGTGCGCCGCCTTCCGGGATTGGGGAAATGGTTTGTCGAAATCCGCCCCGACACAATTAAGAGTGGAACGATTTAAACTTTGAGAGTCCCTAAGTCTTCGCAAGAACGTTCCCTGTATCCTCTATTAGGAGGAGAACCGTAAGGTAACTAATCGGGCTTTGCGGTGTAGCCTAAAGAGCACGTGGCTCAGACCATATAACCCGGTTTTTACCGCTTCGTTTTGCCGTGTAGAGGGCTTCATCGGCGATTTGAACAATATCTTGCACGCTCAAGCCGTCTTCCGGGTACGAGGCTACCCCCACGCTCACGGTACGAGAGACGGGCATCTCGCCTATCTCGACAACAGCGTTGAACTCAATTGAGTGGCGTATCCGCTCCGCAAGCATACAGGCATCCTCTTTGGCAGTCTCTGGCAACACAATGACAAACTCTTCTCCGCCATATCGCCCAACGAAGTCCACATTTCGCACACTTTCCTCCAAGACCTCTGCCACTCTTTTCAGAAGACGGTCGCCCTGTGGGTGTCCATACGTGTCATTAAAACTCTTAAAACTATCCACATCAAACATCAGCACTGACAGCGGGTGATGGTACCGTGCCGAGCGGCGCAGTTCATCGCGCAAAATCTCTTGTATCCGACGATGATTCCAAAGCCCCGTCAAGCCATCGGTAGAGGCGAGGAGGTGCATAGTTTCACGAATGTGGATATTCTCTAGTGCGACGGCATAGGAGGGCAGGAGGCTCTCTATTTTTAGTATATCGTCCTGTGTAAAGGGGAACTCCGCAGGGCGTATCCACTGCGCGATAGCAAGTAGCTCGCCTTTTGCACGAATGGGATAGAGGAGCCAAGCACCTGCCGCTACTTCACCTTTCGCCTTGTGCGAATCTAGTGCGGCTTCCGGTATACGTCGCGGTTCTGAAGTCATCGCCGCCTGCCCAATAATCCCTTCACCGTAGTTCGCAGTCGCCTGAGCCTGAAAGCCATGTCGTGTAAGCGAGGCGCGAGGCGTAAGAATGTCGGTCTCTCTATCCATCATCCAGATTTGTGCAGTTTCGGAGGGCAGAAGGTTGCCCATAAGATTCAGGAAGCGTTGGCTTAGCGATACTGCATCGTCCTCAGCGGTCTGTGTAAACCCCAGTATTGGGTTGAGAAGTATCAACAAAGGCAAATAACGTTAGTGTTGACGAAAGTGAGCGCTTTTCGTAACCGAAACAGTATACATTTGTTTACTTATTAGCGGCTCCCAATC
>JAPLCR010000394.1:0-7725 GCA_026392135.1 Armatimonadota bacterium | reverse complement strand
CCCAATCTCATATACAACCCAACAGGGTGATTTCAACTATTTTGTCTACATCTTTGAACCCAATACTGGGGTTGTGTAAGGGCGATTTTCCCGACGGCTTGCGCGACGCGGAGGCTGTTTTGGAGTTGGTGCGCGGACTGCTGGGTTTGGAAGGCGATAGCCCCAAAAATAAGCAGAGCACCCAGCGGAATAGCGGTTCCCGCCCCCAATAGCATCCCTAGAGGCGTAAAGAGAAGGCAGAGCGCAATGCCGAACGCCAAGCGCTCCAAAGAGACGCGCTCCGGCTTAAACTCTGAAAGGCTTGCAGGGTGAAGTCGGTTGGAGATAGTCTCTAGGAGAGTGTACACCGCCGCCAATACAACTAGCCCTGCCACGCTTCCCAAACACAATCGCCACAAAAACTCTAAGGGCATGGACGGCGTATCAAAAAGTTGAGCGGAGGTATGCGGTATCCCCTTGGAGCGTAGGAAGATCTGGTCGAAGGCGAATCGTCCCGCAATGAGCGCAAGTGCAAGCATGGCTCCTTGCAGACGCACTTGAGCACGTACAGTTTCGCGGCGCTTGCCAGAACGAGAAAGAAGAAAATAGCCTACCAACGCGAGTACGGGAGCAACTGGACGCGGTAGCCACAGCGCAAAGGTGAAGAGAAGGGGCGCTGTCAGCCAAACAGTATTCGTCTCTTTTTTGAGGAACTTGAGGGAGAGAACACCTCCCATCCAGAACGCTGCGAGCAGAGTTTGTACTACTAAGGCACGACCTAATACCGTTTGACGTGCATAGAGGGCGAGTAAGCCCCACGCAAGTGCGAACAGGCACACCCGATATAACAGCCAGCCCGCACTATTACGCGGCTTTCGCACAGGCTGGGGCGTTGGCAGGGGCTTTTGGAATGGATTGGGACTATCTTCGGGATTGATTCGCCGCGCTGCTTGCATGGTGTGTTCCCTCCGGGAACGGAGATTGAGGTTGACAAAACTTGACTCATTATAGCAAACTACAGCCCCAAAGCGCAAGCGTCTACGTCCAAAGTTTTAAGCCCTCCTCCTGCTCGTTATAATGAGAGGGAGGAGGGCTTACGATTTGCGTACCGGGTATCTATCGATAGCACGCTACTTGATAGTAAGCGTGCTATTCCCCACGCAAGCGTTGTACGCCGTGTCGCCAGCGAACGTCGCCTTGAAGAGAACCTGCATCACCTCCGTTTGCACTCAACCTGCCATTAACGGTTAAAACGTCGTTGATAGTTAGGCGCAAAACACCGCCACCATAGCCGTAGTAGCCAGTATAGGCATAGCCGCGCCGACTCCCTAAATCGGTAGGAGTCGTAATAGAGTCATACGCAGAGCCTCCGCCCGTGTAGCTTCCCGTTCCCCCGTTGCCGCCATAGCCGCCATGAGCCAGTAACGCAAAAAGGGTTGTTCCTATCGTTATAGGAACAACCCTTCGCTTATGTCAACGTCGTCGTTAGTTCACCAGTTGTTGGCGCACCATGTAGCGAAAAATCGCGGCACGCTCTTCGTCCGGGAAGGTACGAATGGACGGGGCTATCTGCAATTTCCTCTGTTTACACCAGAGCATAAACTGCTCATCGGTAAAATAGTACACCCACTCAGGAACGCGAATCAGCTTTTCTCCAAACTTGATAGGAGCCATTGTCTCCACTGTGTTTACCCTATACTTTCTAAATACACGCTACCCTTGATACTGCGTGTCCCCAAGACACACGAGGCGCGAGGAGTAGCGTTGGGGTAGAGAGACTTCTGCTCTACCCCTATTTACCCACGCCTCAAACCGTGCCTAATCAAAATCAATGTTGACTAAAACCTGCTGGTCGCCGCGGCGAATAACCATTGTAACCGGCTTACCCACAGCCAGAGATTTTACTACCGAAGTCACAGCCTCTGCGTTGCCCACTCTCTTGCCGTCAATTCTCTCTACAATATCGCCTTTCAAAATACCAGCCTCGGCGGCAGGGCTACTCGGAACGACTTCCATCACTATTGCGGCAGGCTTTGCAGAAGCTTCAAGTTTCAACTTTTCACGCACTTCAGGGTCTTGAGTGTCGCCCACTACTATCCCCAGTTTGCCTTTAGTTTCTGCTTTACGAACGGGATTTGCCGCCGCTACCTTCTTCTCATCTACCGCCCCCAGCTTCACGTTAACCGTCACATCCTCCGAACCACGCCGTACCGTTACCGGAACCGAAACACCCGGAGCTGTTCGTGCTACAATATCGCGGAAATCAATCTCACCGTCGATTTGCTTACCGTTGAATCGCGTGATAACATCCTCCACCTGAAAGCCCGCTTTCGCGGCGGGGGTGTTGTCCTGTACCTGTGTAACGAGTACACCCTTGGTAAGGTTGTAACGCTTCTGGTCATCAAAACCTAGAGCTTTCGGTGCAAGCCCCAAATACCCACGAGTTACCGTCCCCTTTGCAATAAGCTGCTCCATCACGAACTTCGCGGTATTGATAGGAATGGCAAAGCCGATTCCAACGCTACCACCTGTGGGGGACTCAATAGCCACATTGATACCCACTACACGCCCGTAGATGTCAATCAGGGGACCGCCCGAGTTACCCGGGTTAATGCTTGCATCTGTCTGAATCAGGCTAGGATAGTAACGCCCATTAGAACCCATTCCAATCTGCTGATTGCGATGAAGTGATGATACGATACCCAGTGTCATCGTATCACTCAACCCGAATGGACTTCCAAAGGCAACCGCCCACTGTCCTATTTTAACTTTGTCAGAATCCGCAAGCTGCGCGGCGGGCAGGTTTGCAGCTTCCACCTTAACCAGAGCAAGATCACTGCGAAAATCGCGTTTCACCACTCCATTAAACTCGCGTCCATCTTGCAGGCGCACCACTACTTTATCCGCACCCTGTACAACATGGTCGTTGGTCAGAATGTATCCATCAGGGCGTACAATGACACCCGAACCGCTTGCAGTTGCACGCGGAGTCCTAAAACCACGCGGCATACTCGGAGCCCCAAAGCCGAAAGGGTTCTCCTCCTCTGTAGGCGCGGCAGCAGCCTGCTTTGCACGAATGAACACAATCGAAGGACGTAGTGTGTCCGCGACCTGTTCAAACGCATTCTGCATCTCAACTACCTGCGTGCCAGGTTGCACTGGCGGCTTGTTGTTTTGTGCGCCAGCATTCACACGCAACCCCATTGCTGTTATCACTCCCAGTCCAAATACGACAGGAACAACCACTACCAGTGGGGTTTTCTGTCGCCAAGACGTTGTTTCCATGTTTTTGTCGCTCCTCAATACTCTTTATTTGTTTGAAAATGTGTAAGGAAATTACGCTCTTCCCCTACACTAATGCTACTTAAAACGATAGACGGTTCAGAGCGGGTGTTTGTTTCACTATCACTCCGAAAAAATCTATGTGATTATTAAGAAATACGGATACCGACAGGGATTGTAGTTCCATATTGCGAGAAATTTTTCATAATAATCAAAACAACCTCCCCTTCTCAGCAAAGAAGGGGAGGAATCAGGTAAACCACCAGTACTTGCCTCTTTTTTAGTACCCGAAACGGGAAGGGGTGACTAGAGCGCAAAGTGGTTATCGTTGGATAGAGCCACTCGGTTTAGGTCAAAAGCCTAGCGTTCCACCGCCTCCGTTATTTTCTTAGCGGCAGTTATTCCCCCTTCCCGAAACGGGAAGGGGGTTAGGGGGTTAGGTCGCATTCCAGAGCGTGAGTAGTTACGTTTCAGTGAACAATAACTTTGAGCGCAAGAGGTCTACGCACTGCAATACTTTTCGCCATTCGATAAGTGGGAGTGCTATTCTGTAGCCAGAGGCTGTTTGCCAACTGACGTGCCATGCTCCCATCAAGAGTAATTGCCGCCGCCTCTTCAAACCGCAGGGGAAACAGACTTAGGTCGCAGGGCGCATCATCTACCATAAAGGCGCGGTGGAAGTATTGATACCCAGTAGACATAACACAGTACGGGTTAGCGGAGTGTTCCAGCCCCAGAGCGTGCCCTAGTTCGTGCAGTGCCGCACCAATTGTGGTAGAAGCCAACGACCAGAGAGTATTGCGGTACGCACTTTGATTATATATTCTAGTGGCATCTACCGAGGTAGTGTCTGTAAAGGCGTTCGGAACCTGAGTGATGGTACTGGGCCAACTACACATTCCGAGATTACTGACAACCCCATAGTCCATTCCTCCCAAGGAGGCATACCCTAGAGGCTTGCTTTGCTTGCTATCATAACGTGAGAAAGCAGTTATCACCAGGGTCTTTGCGTTGTCATTGGGCAGTCGCTTGCGAACTTCATGCTGAACGAGACTCCATATCTGATACTGCGAATACCCTTTTAGCTGCTCTGCCGTACAAGGCAGCCGTAAAGTAGAGACAGTCACCTTACCGTTTGCATCAGTATCGAATGAGAAAGTTTTGCGCCCATAACCGAGTGTGTTCATCCGCTCTGCCATGAAGGTCTGCATGAGTTTGGCGGCTGTATCAATTTTGTTTCTATAGTCCTGCGGATCACTAACAATCTGTGTGGGGTAGCGGGTGTCGCCGCTTTTATCGGTGACATAGACGAAGCGTACTTTACGAATTGAGGGCATGGGGCGATAGATAAGCGTAAACTCTTTAGTAACGTCTCCGCACTCTAAGCGAATGTGATTTTCACCGGGGACAAGTTCCGTAAGTGCTTTAAACTGGCTTCTGAACATATCGGCGCGATACGGGCGTAGTGGCAGACGCGAAAGATTACTAACAATGATAGCATGACGATGGTCACGGCTTACCTGCTCTACCCATGAGGAGGTTGCAAGTTGGGTCTGGTTCGTTTTTTCGCCCCGTAACTCCCCCCTGAGCAGTGCAACTGGATACCGCAATACACTTCCCGATGCAATATTTTCAATATTAATCTCTTGTGCTTTTACTGGTAGAGCAAACAGAGTTCCCATAAACAGGGAGGCTATTAGGGGAAGGACCGTCACCTTCATTTTTTGCGTATTCATCTAATTACCGTCTCCTTACGTTTCTTTCGGAGAGCGTCCGTTCTCCAACTACTTTTTTCCATTTTTATAGCGAATGAGGTACGAGCAGATTTACTAGGAACTACACCGCAGTCTTACCAGTTTCGTTTTGCGCCTTGAATTATCACTCTTCATATCATCTGAGGGTCTGTATTACTGTGATGGTTTGTGTCTCGAACCAAATTAATGTGTAGTAACCGCTCTTTTTTTTACTCAATTTTTATCTCTCAAGAGAATCATCGGAGTTCTGGTACGTGAAGCGCATTCGTAAAAATACGGGTGTTTTGAACTATTTTTGTAGACTTGGTGTAAACACCATTTCGCTTTTCCTGGCACCAAGCCAGAGAAACAGAACTACCGCCCTCCGTTGACGTTTTGCGTTATATGCTCTATAATTCCTCTATCACAAACTCTCTGGGAGGTAATCACAATGTCGGTACGCATAGGACTGCTTGGAAGCGGCTTCGTGTCCAACTTTTATATGGAAGGGCTACGTCACGTTAGTAACTGGGAGGTCGCGGTAGTTGCGTCGCCCAATCTTGACAATGCCCAACGCTTCGCCAGTAGATGGAACATCCCTGAAGCCTCAACCGACCTATATGGTGTGATTGCGCGGAAAGCTCTTGACCTCATCATTTTGGGTGTACCCAACTATGCTCACAAAGACCTCGCAATTGCCTGCGCCCGTGCAGAGAAGCCGATGGTCTGCACAAAACCACTTGGACGCAACCGCCATGAGGCGAAAGAGATGCTCGATGCAGTGCGTGCGGCAGGTGTGATGAACGGGTACGCAGAGACGGAGGTGTTCAGCCCTGCCGTCATAAAAGCACGTGAGTTCATTGAGAGAGGCGGCATCGGTAAAGTGATAACCGTCCGTTCGCGAGAGGCACACGCAGGTCCCCATAAAGACTGGTTTTGGCAGAAAGAGCTGACCGGCGGCGGGGCAATGCTCGACATGGGCTGCCACACCATAGAGGCAGCGCGATACTTCATAGGAAAAGACAACCCTATTGTAGAGGTTATCGCGTGGGGAGACCTACTCTACCACCATGACAAAACCGACGCAGAAGACAACGCCATGATGATGATTCGCTTTGAGGGCGGACAGGTCGCTATCAGTGAGCTGAGTTGGGTGGCGCGAGGCGGCTTGGATTTGCGAAACGAAGTGTATGGCACAGAGGGTACAATCTTCACCGATATCACGCGAGAGACACCTATTAAGGTCTTCTCACGTCCCGGTGCGGGCTATGTCGTGGAGAAAGCAGATGCGGAGACTGGCTGGCTCTTTCCACCTGTAGACGAGGCTTGGACTTACGGGTACAGTGAAGAGATGCGCCACTTTACAGAATGCGCGGCAAAGGGAGTCACACCCCGTGAGACCTTCGAGGACGGCTATATTGTAAACTGCGTCCTTGATGCCGCTTACGAATCTATGAAGACCAAAAAGTGGGAACGTATTCAGTACGCCGAATAGAGGCTTTTTTATGAGATGTGGGAACCAATATGCCTCGCGGATCCGAAACTAAAGGGGAGAAACTTCGACGTTTATCCCCTTCCCACCCTACTGCTCGCGGCAGACTGCCGATTACAAGACTGGAACTATCTGAATGCGCCCTTGCCTAACGGTGCTACTGCCCGTATATAACGAACGTGCTACTGTTCTCACACTCCTCGAACGCGTGTGCGCCGTCCCTATTGAAAAACAGATAATCCTCGTAGACGACTGCTCTAACGATGGTACGCGAGAGTATCTTCAATCAGAGATAGTGGGCAAGTTCCCAGAATTAGAGATACTGTATCACGACAAAAATCAGGGAAAGGGCGCGGCTATTCGGACGGCGATACCCCACGCGAAAGGGTTGTACTGCATTGTGCAGGATGGCGACCTCGAATACGACCCTCAAGACTATCTCACGATACTGGAGGCGTTCAAACAGGACGGCGTGCAGATTGTCTACGGTTCGCGCTTCCTCAAAGGCTACCCGAATATGCGCCTCCCCAACAGGATAGTCAATATCTTATTAGCATGGATGATACGTTTCTTCTTTCATAGCCCCATGACCGATGAGGCGACCTGCTATAAAGCCTTCCAGACTGAAATACTGCAGAGTTTCCCTCTCACCTGCAAACGATTTGAGTTCTGCCCAGAAGTCACCGCGAAAGCCCTTCGGCGCGGGCATCGCATCGTGGAAGTCCCCATTCACTATGAAGCGCGTAGCCTCGCAGAGGGCAAGAAAATTCGCTGGACGGACGGCGTTATGGCGATTTGGACGCTGATTAAGTTTCGTATCGTGAAGTTTTAGGGACTATCCCGCCTAACGGTAAGGGAGACACACTGTGGATAACCTCGATGCAGAAGAAAAGCCCATACTCTATTACCAAGTGCGGCGCCCACTTAAAGTTCCTCTCTCCCTTACTGTAATAGTGTTCGTCTGCGCTCCGCTTATTGCTAGCTGGGTGTTGTTGGCGATTCCGTTCATCTGGCTTGGCGCAATTTGCGCCGCTCCAAACCTCAACCTTGTCGATGGCTGGCTGGCTTGGGTAGCGTTGTTGTTCGGAGTTACTCTATTTCATTTTCATCAACCCAATGCTGGAATACCCATAGTATTAGGAACGGGGCTCTCTTAGGGAATCGCGTCAGAATAAGTGTTCCATTTGAACACCAGAAGCCCTCACCCCCGTCCCCTCTCCCAATTCTGGGCGAGGGGTG
>JAPLCR010000305.1:1341-8944 GCA_026392135.1 Armatimonadota bacterium | reverse complement strand
TCCATGGGGTTTGGTTCCTCCTTTGTCAGAAGAACTTTACCCCATGGGCAACACCGATTAGGCACAAACCGCTAAAAGGAGTTGCCCATTTGTCTAAACGTCAATATAAACCGGAGCGTATGGAAATGCAAAGGAGAGACGGAGGAGAGTTTGAGAATTGGTTTTTGCCTTGTGGACGGGCTGAGGAGAGAGGATGGGGAGCGGATTGAGTTGGAGAGGGAGACACGTCCCTTCCTCTCCCTGCTGGACTTCTGGACGCGGGTTCCGCTTCACCGGGACAGAATGGAGTCTCTGGTGTTGGGAGGGGCGTTCGACACTCTGCACGAGTGCCGCAGAGGGCTGATGTGGCGACTGGAGGAGAGTTTCGGACTGGCGCAGGCGTTGCGTACACAATCCCAAAACAAACAACAGAAAGCGATTGAGTTCTGGGAGGAGTTGGAGACGCCCTGCGCGTGGGACATCGAGGAGTTTTCGGAGTGGGACAAACATCTCTGGGAGTGGCGCGTGACGGGAGTGATTTCAAGCGGACATCCCGTGGGACTGTTGCGGGATAGGCTCAAGCGGTTCCGTATCCTCCCCGTCGCGGAGGCGTTACATCAACCTAACCACGCCGAGGTGACGATAGCGGGGCTGAACATCTGCCCTCATCGTCCCCCGACCCGCTCCGGCAAGCCTATCCTGTTCACGGGAGTGGAGGACGAAACGGGAATCGCGCAGGTCGCCTGTCTGGGAGAGCCTCTGGAGCGGTATATCCGCGTCTTTCTGCTCTCTCCCGCCGTCATTGTGCGGGGGAAGGTGCAACGCAGAGGCGTAGGAGCCTCCCTCATGGTGGAGAAGGCGAAACCGCTCCTCCTCAACGACTATCTGGAAAAGCCTCGTGAAGACGCGCCTATTGAGGAGCCGACGCTAGAGTTGCTAACGCATCACTGGAGGTAGGACTATGTGCGGAAGATTCACCCTCTACACCCCGTTAGGCGAAATCGTGAGCCGTTTCGCGGTGGAGAGCGTTCAGGCGGAGCTGAGACCGAGATACAATCTCGCTCCTACGCAGGAGATAGCGGTCATTACGGTCAACAGTCCGCGCACGCTCCGGCAGATGCGGTGGGGACTGGTTCCCTCGTGGGCGAAAGACCTCTCGATAGGGAGCAAGATGATAAACGCGAGAGCGGAGACCCTGCTGGAGAAGCCGTCGTTCCGAACCGCCGTTCGCAGGAGGCGTTGTCTCATTCCAACGGAGGGCTTTTACGAATGGCGACAGACAGGCGGGCGGAAACAGCCGATGTACATCCATCTCAAGAGCGGTGAACCATTTGCGTTCGCGGGACTGTGGGAGGAGTGGCGTTCTCCAGAGGGCGAGGTTGTTCGCTCCTGCTCGATAATCACGGTGGAGCCGAACGAACTCATGGCGACGATACACAACAGGATGCCCGCGATTTTGCAAAGCGAGGCGGAAGAGGCGTTGTGGTTAGAGGGCGGAGTTGAGGAGGCGACGCCGCTACTGCGTCCCTATCCCGCGGAAAATCTGGAAGGGTATTCCATCTCAACATGGGTGAACTCTCCCGCGATGGATATGCTGGAATGTATCTTGCCTGCTACCCCGAATATGTAGACAGTGGCGTGAGTTTTGTGTTTGCGTAGATGGTGCCCCGACAAGTCTGAATATGCGTGCGAAAAGGCGAACGCCTGAAAAGACGGAGCGGAGAATGCAGACCGTTGCAGGCGACTTGGTACACCGTGTGAAACCAGAGGAATTCCTCCAGCCAGCATACGTCAAAACCCAAACAATCCACATATGTCCTAGGGTCTAACGTGAAAACAGGCATTCAGAAAAGGGGTTATGTATGGCGGTGCTTCTCCCTGATGAAGTTGCGTATCGAGTGTATTGTACGTAACGATTCACTCTTGACAACGCGAGCGTGGTGAGTGTATAGTAGTAAGAGAATGGATTGAAGGAGAAAAGTCATCATGTCTCAACCTGTCACTGTCCGCCTGCCTGAACTCGCCGCTGAAGAACTGCGCCTGATCGCCCGACGCGAACATCGCTCCATTAGTGAAATCGGTGCACGCTTCATTGACGAAGGACTGCGCCAACATCGCTTTCCCTATATTGAGTTCCGTTCCTTTAACGGGGAGCGCCATGCTTGCATCAAGGGAGCGTTGCAAGTCTGGCAACTCATTATGGTCGCCAAGGACTATAGAGGAGATGTGAACAAGATTGCGGAACATCTCGACCTCAAGCCCGAACAGGTCAAAGCCGGACTGCACTACTACGAGAACCATTCGGAAGAGATTGACCAAGCCCTGGAAGAGAATGATCTGGGCTATGAGTGCTTGAAGCAGATGTTACCAAATTTGCAGTTATCTTCGGTGTCGGTAGCAACCGAGACGAAGGCGGACGCCTGAGATGCTGGCTTTCTTATTGGATGAGCATATTTCCCATGGGGTCGCTGAGCAGTTGCACACGAAACGTCCTGACATTCATATCGAGAGCGTGTTGCGCTGGCGGGAGGGTGGTCTGCGTGCCAAGTCGGATGCGCTGGTTCTGGAGACGGCGCAGGAGGAGGGCTTGACGCTGGTAACCTATGACCAGAAGACGATCCCCCCTATCCTGATGGAGTTGGCGATGAATGAAGAGCATCACAGTGGCGTGGTCTTTGTAGATCGCAACACGATTGCCTCCGAGAACATCGGCGCGTTGGTGCAGGCGTTGAGTGCTTTCTATGACCTGTACCATGCGCTGATTTGGACGGACTTGGTGATGTTTCTCGCTCCAGCAGGAAGATGAAGCAGATATATCTGCTGACCATCCCCCCGGAAGGATTGGTTGTCCACCTGCACGGGTATGGTTTAGCCAAAGTGTTCGCGGAGGTCTCCGAGAACCTGGCAGGTCGCTGATGAAGCACTTGGCATCGAAGAATATCATCGCGGTTTGAATCCCTCTGTCGCATGGTGAGAAGTTGATATTTCCGTGTCCGCGTTTGATAAATATTTGTCCGTGCTATGCGCTCAGTTCGCTCCAATAACAAGTCCTTCGCGAGCCCACCTCCACAACGGAGAGCGTCACGGTCTGGAGAGCGTTCACTTGTAGTGATACGCGATATCTGCGTTAGCAGACGATGCAACAAGCGAAAGTTACCGCCTGTGATACGGACTATTGCCGCCAACGCCTCTTCAGCGGTCAAGCTGTGTTCCGGCAAGCGCGCTTCCAGCGAAGTCCACGGCTGAAGCAACAAAGAACGCACCTCTGCGGGGCTCAACGCCCGAAACTCTTGGACAAAGCCCACCCGCGAATAGAGTTGCGGATACCGCGCTAAACGCTTTTCCAGCCCTGGCATTCCAATTATGACCAGCCCTATGTCACCTTTGTCAAAAATAGCGCGCATCTGCTCCAAGATCGCCGCTCGTAAGCGATCCGCCTCATCCACCAGAAGTAGGCGCAAGGGGTCTTCAATCCGGCGACGACGTTCGCGGTATTTATCGGCTATTTCCATAAAAGTTGGCTCCGTCCGAAGCGGCTCCTCTAACGGAGTTCCCCAGGTGTGCTCAAATAGAAGCTCCTCACGCCCTTTTTCCTTTGCTCCTCATCGTTCCCTCCCCCACCCTCTTATAAGAGCCTAGCACGCAAAGTTGCACGCATAAATGTTTGCAATATTAAGGCGTACCCTGTATACTAAAAACACTATAGCTTAAAGGAGTGTCCTTATGCCTAGTCTCTCTAGCAGTGTTAACGTCAGAATCACAAAGCAAACGCATCAGCAACTTGCCACTCTGGCAAAAGAAAATGGCATCTCTATGCAATCCGTCCTAGACAAAGCCGTAGAAGCCTATCGGCGACAGTCTTTCTTGGAGGCTCTCAACAAAGACTTCGCGACATTGAAGGACAATTCAGAAGAATGGGCAGAGGAAATAGAAGAACGCAAACACTGGGAACAGACCCTGGCGGATGGGATGGAGCAATCATGGGCCCGGCATCCTCTTTAACGCCGTTGCGCGGGGAAATCTGGATGCTCAATTTTGATCCGACTCGCGAACATGAGCAGGCGGGAACGCGTCCAGCACTTATACTCTCTGTCGATGCCTTCAATGCTGGTCCCGCCAATCTGGCAATAGTCATACCTATCACCAGTCGCTCCAAAGGAGTGCGCTCGCACGTAGCGGTTCATCCTCCAGAAGGCGGCTTGAGCGTTACCAGCTTCATAAAGTGCGAAGATGTTCGTTCGGTTGCAAAAGAGCGATTTAATCGCAGATTGGGCGAGGTCTCCGCTCCTGTTATGCGTGAAGTCGAAGACAAATTACGTATCCTTCTCGGGTTGTAAAATGGCAAGACGGGCAACATATGAACGCCAGAATTATATGGCGGTGAATCGCCAACATTATTTGGCGTAATCTGCGTCACGTTGCGCCAAACACCAGAGCCTCGCGAGCCGCCTCAACTAAAAGGAGCGTTACCCTTCGCAACGCATTGATCGCCATCAACCGAATGACCGGGCACGATTTTGTAAACGCGCACGCCGCCCACGGTGGGAGATAAAGTAGGTTTTGACATACTTTAACGGTACCGCATAACATTTTCCGTGGTTCACCGTTCACCAAACTCAAGGGAGAGCCAAATTCTTGGAATCAGTACAAGTATGCCGCCCCCGCGCCAAAATTTGCAGAAGGGGCACCGAATAATATGTTTCCGCCAACAAGGGAGATGGAGTACCCTATCCTATCGGCATAAAGACAGTCGCCAGGTACAAGCAGATTTTGGAAATCCCAGCCTCCCAACGCAAAACGGAATACCCCCACTCCACCAGGAAACCAATCAGCATCCGGTATTCGCGTCACAAGAGTGTCACCCGATAAGGCTATGGCATCGCCAAAAAGGGCACCCCAAATATTTGTAATTCTGGCGTCGAGAGTTGCGCCGTTGATATCGAATGCATACGAATATATGGTTCCGCTTCCGTTACCCGTATATGGTGCCCCCGCAACGAAGCGATTCCCAGATATAGCGACTGTCGCGCCGAAAAAATCGCCGATGCCGCTACCCATAGGAGTCGTTTTATTCACTTGCGCCCAACTCCCATTGTTGAAAGCGAACTGATATACCGCCCCCGTATCGTTTTCGTAGTCGCTATCTGCGTTAGGAGAGCCGATAACAGCGTTGCCTCCGTCTACAGCTACGGAGAACCCAAAATAGTCTTCAGGCTGTCCATCGTCCGCTTCCAGTATCGCAGTGATGTTGGCTCCGGAAGAACTCACGTTGTAGACGTAGACACTCCCTGTGTTGTCACTCGTGCCGGGCGCGCCTATAATTAACGTGCTACCCGACAGCGCGAGACTTGATCCGAAGAGGTCTTCGGGCTGCAACAATCCAGGGTTAAGCGTTGTCTTGAGCGTCCAGACACCTGATACGAGAGCGTAGACATAGGCGGCTCCCGCAGAGTTCGCAGAGCCGGGAGCGCCCACAACGAGAACGGAGTCGGATGCGGCGAGCGTGGCGCCAAAACGATCTCCGATAGCAAGTTTAGGCGATTTCAGGCGTTGTGAGGTTCCCAGCGCGGTAGCGGAGCGTTTATAAAGATATACTCCGCCTGTTTCTGAGCTGCGAGACGGCGCTCCCGCAAATATTGTCGCCGTATTGCCCGCTACGGCGAGACCATGGTCATCTCCCGGCAGTCCATCGGAAGCGACTGCCGTCATGCCGGAGAGAGTGTATACATGTGCCTCCCCTAAACCGGGGTAGTTGTCTGTAAGTCGCCCCATCGGGTGTGTGACGACAATAGCCGCGCCAACATAAGCGACCGCCTGTCCAAACTGTAGGTTCGCGCCTAAGGAGTCTGGCGCCCATAACCGCGCCGTCTGGCTCCATTCTCCGCTCTTATTGCTATACAGATAGGCGGAGCCGTCGCTGAGCGTGGAGCCGCTACAGGTAACGGCTAGTCCTGTGGAGGTCATGGCGAGCGCATGACCAAAACCCAACTCGGAGCTATCCATAGGATTAAATGTCGCCTGTAGCGTCCATACGGATGCGGTTAGAGTGTAGGTGGATGCCGAGGAGATTCCGGGTTCGCCTATCGCCAGCGTGGAGCTATTGCAAGCGACGGAGTAGCCAAACGCGCCAAGCCGTTGAGGAAAGGCGTCGGTCAACGTGGATTGCAGGGTATAGACGTTATTTTGGAGGTTGTAGGTGTAGGCGGCTCCTGCGGCTTTCACTTTTTTGACGGTCTGCCCAGGCGCGCCGACAAAGACGGTTGTGGCGTTGAGGGCTACCGAGTAGCCGAACCGGGCACTTGCGGGAGCCGCGTCGGGGGAGAGCAGGGTCTGCTGATACGTCCATTTCCCGCTGACAAGAGTGTAGATATAGACGGCGCCGGCGCTCGAATATCTCTTGCTGTTCAGGGTCGTCGCTTTGCCGTAAGCACCCACCGCTAGCGTGCTACCGGAGATGGCGACGGAGCTGCCAAACAGGTCGCTAGCGGCGCCGTCGGGCGCGACTATCTGCTGTTTGTAAGCGGCTACACCGCTCTTTACAGCGTAGTAGTAGACCGCCCCCTTCTTGCCATGTATCGGCGCGCCGACGACAAGAGCACCTCCAGAGAGCGAAACCGACGTGCCGAACTGGTCGCCAGCCACCGCGTCGGGCGCGACAACCGTAGAGCCTTGAGTCCAGCTCCCGTTGACGTAGGTGTAGAGATACGTAGCACCGATAGATCGGCGACGCCTAGGCTCCACCCATGCGGAGTCGCCTACCGCCAGAGTGCTGCCGCTGGAAGCGAGAGAGGTTCCGAAGCCCCAGCCGTCTACAGGAGCGAGAGGGGGCTGACTGCTGACGACCTGGGCGAATGTCCTCCCCGCAAACGACAAGATAAAAAGGCAAACCAACAGCCGTAGATAAAGAATGAAGATTCGGTATTCTGGGGTACAAGACAACATGTGCGGTGTCCTCTTCGGTTGCAAGTTTTGAGTTTCACAGAGAACGATGCGAACTAATAGGCTCTAATCCATCCATTGACGCCGTTGTAAAGCCATTGGGAGCCGGACGATATCCAGTCCGCAGTATGTCGGTACATTATGTAAAGACCGAAGTAGATGTTAATCCCTATATCAGTAAGAGGGTCGTACCAGTTTCTATCAAGGGGATGAGTGAGGTTGCCTAAGCAAGCATCGTTAATTGCGTCCAGCATGAGTTGAGCGTCACAAGAATCCAAATTCGTGTCTAACTTATTATCTGCCGATCCGCCACGATCTTTATAACACTGGTCATGCTTTTGACACGCTGCGTCAAGCCAACTGTTTGGACCCGTGCCACGGTCGCCTGGTCCGCACCAGTTATAGCCAGGGAATGGCGTTAGTCCTACAGGGTCAAACTTACTCACGGGATTATTTGCAACATAATTATACAGGTTTGCACCGCCACTATACAGTATTGGATCCCGATTCAAAAAGCGACCCGCTCCAGGTGAGTAGTAGCGCAAACCTGATAGTTGAAAGCCTGTCTCCGCATCTGTATAGTAGCCGAACTGTCCTCCGAAGCCGAATGGCTCCCCTGCGGGAAGCGCGTCGAACGGCGTGCCAAAGGCGGTGTAGCGGCTACTACTCAGGACAACTCCTGTTC
>JAPLCR010000305.1:0-1312 GCA_026392135.1 Armatimonadota bacterium | reverse complement strand
CCTGTTCTGCGAAGGCGTGGCGCGACAGTGCCGCTGGGGTCGCAGTTATAGAAGACAGAACCCGCCGGGGTGTGGCGCGAAACCAGACCGTTCACCCCAAACGTGTTCGTCGCTATGAATGCTCCTGCCGGATCTACCTCCACGACAGGAGTGAAGCCATCGTAAATAAAATAGGTAGTGTCCGTGTTATTCTGCTTCCACGCCCTCAGCCCATCGTCGCGATAGCCCGCCGCCATAGCCGCGCCGTAGGTGGTCATCTGATTCTCAGGGTCAAACTGTAACCCGACACCTCCAAAGATAGAAGGGTTTCCCGCCTTATCGTGGGCGTAGCCAATTCCCGCCCTCTGGTTGTTCCTGTTGTAGGGAACGGCGTTGTTCTGGAACTGAATCGCGTTTCCCGCGTTGTCGTATCCGAAGTTGTGCGTAAAGCCGCCCGCCAGAGCCGACTTCTCCTGTGTAATCTGGTCTTTGAAGTCGTAGTCGTATGCCGTCAAGCCCGTGTAACCCGCCCCTGCGCCGGGCTGTTGCGTGAATTTTGAGAGGCGGTCGCCGTTTGCGTTGTAGACCATCGCGCCAAAATCAGACAGAATGTTCCCGTTAGAAGCGTAATACGAGATGTCATTTAATAAACCGCGAGGATTGTAAGTATGAACGCGCGACACGCCGTTGGCGGTAATTTGGTACTGTAACCAGTTATTGTCCAAATACCCCCACCTCGTAATTTCACCGAAAGGATTAGTGAGCGATATCATGCGCCTATTCGCATCATACCCATATTGGAACTTGAGTGTTTGGGAGTTGTTTGCGATTGACATACTAGCAGTTGAGCCATCCAGGTTGAACTGGTAGCCTAACTTGATTGTTGGAAGCGAAGTTCCATCTTGCGTTACATAAGTAGACTCTGTTCCAACAACGGCGTCGTCATCGTCGTAGTAGCGACGGTGTTTTCCCGCAGCGTCCGCGATATCGATGCGTCGCCCGTAGTTATCATACTGATAGGCGATGTTGTACTGCGCGTTGTTGACATACTTAACGCTCGTGAGCAGGCTTTCGGGGTCGTCGTAGGCGTAGTTTGTCTCAATGCCTCGCCCGTCCACGCGCTTCAATACGTTGCCCTTCGCGTCGTAGGGGCCATACTGCGTTTTATCGCCAAGAGGGTAGGTGGCAGTGTCTAAGTACCGCCCCCAGCAAATGGGGGTCGGGTTTGAGGTAAACTGTTGTCACTATGCGTGGACAAAAGACTTCCCTCACAATATTGCTTTCTACTGAGGAACAAGAGCAACTCCAACACTGGATACGTTCCTCTACCATG
>JAPLCR010000168.1:1474-2775 GCA_026392135.1 Armatimonadota bacterium | reverse complement strand
GTCCATACAGGAACTATCAAATTCAGCCCCTTGAGTTTTTCAGAGTCGAGAAACGCATCTAACGTATCAGAGACCTCTACTTCAAAGCCCTTCGCAGTCAGAACGCGCTCAAAAATCTCCGCTACCTGCTTGGGTTGGTGACCATCCCATCCCCCCCAGACTATCAACGCCTTATATGCCATCAGTATCTCCTAAAACCTCCACGTCCAAACGATAAGCGTAGAGTTTTATCGAAAATGTTCGTACTCTCGCCTATCTTCTCCATGCAGTTGCGAAATTCCTCCTCTGTTGTGATTTTCTTTTTTATCGAAAATCTATAGAGGAAACAGCATGAGGTGTGAGAAATGTAGCCCCTATATTTGCATTAGGGAGGATACTGAATGGTACAGCCGCTCTCTGCTGGGAGCTTTACTCCTGCACTGGATGATATTGAGGCACAGGTTGCCTGTTTTGAGAAGAACAGCTTTGTAGTGCTACCTGACCTGCTTACAGCGCAGCAGGTTGGCGAACTAAATACGGCGATAGATAGAGATCGCAAAACAAACCCGTTTATGTGGTACTGCGAAACATCCCGCGATTATAACTGTAACCTACTACTGACCGAACCGCAGTTTGAAACGACTATTCGACACCCGAAAGTGTTACCAATTGTTGAGCGAATAATGGGCGGCGCGTTCTGTTTCGAGGAGCTGTCAGTGCGGCATACGGAAGGGCGCGATGTAAGTACCCCGACTGAGTGGCATCGAGACAGGAGGCACTGGCTTGAACATCCCCTGCATCTAGACTACCCGCAGGTCATCTACTACCTTACGGATGTTGACGAAGCCACGCACTGCTTTACGATAAGTCCAGAGCCTGCGCGGGGAGAGGTACTGGAGCGTGATGCCCATATTGAGCGAGGCGGTACCTTCTACTTTCATGGAAAGGCGGGTACGGCTATACTCTTCAACGCAGCGACTCTGCACGGTCCCACGCACCGTGCATCTTCACGTCACCGCCGAATAGTGCAGGTCTACTATGGGCACCCTAATCGTTCACCGCTTAGTGAAGTGACCCTTATGCCCCCGCGTCTCTGGCGCGACCACCCTGACCCCGAAGTACGGCGGTTCTACAGCAAATTTAACCGCTACTCCAGAGTCATGATGGATGCGCTAGGCGTACCAGTTCCTTAACCTACTTGGCAGGAGTAATGACGACATTGCGGAAATCAATAGACCCGTGATCACCCTGAATAAGTAGCGGTCCTGCCTCGCCCTCGCTGGAATCGAGTGACCCGCCTGTGATGCCCGGCATCTCCTGCC
>JAPLCR010000168.1:0-1466 GCA_026392135.1 Armatimonadota bacterium | reverse complement strand
TGATGCCCGGCATCTCCTGCCTATCAACTACTTTTACTCCGTTGAGAACAATGGTTACGCGTCGCCCCACGAGGGTTATATCGTAAGTCTGCCACTCGCCAGCGGGCTTGGAGGTGTTGAAGATGGGCTTTAGGAAGCCGTAGACCCCGCCAATCATGTGCTCTTCTGGCTCCATGCCGTAGTTATCTTCGATTTGAACCTCGTACCGCCCGCGTAAGTAGATTCCGCTATTGCTGCCCTTAGGGTAGCGGAACTCGGCGTGTAGTTTGAAATCGGTAAACTTTTCTACTGTAACAATGTCGTTTCCGGGCTTTTCGTTCGCCATCAGTCCCTCTTTTACAACCCAACCAAAATTCCGATTGGAGAAGCGAGGCTTCCACGCGCTCAAGTCTGTTCCATTAAACAACGTAATGGGTTTGCCCCATTTCGGCTCCTTATCGCGCTTAATTACGGGAGCGCGAACGGCACTCCACTTCGCTTCCGCACCTGCCGCGTCTGTGGTGCCTTCGAGTCTTCCGTCGGACAACTGCCCTTCAAAAGCGAGGTCTTTTCCACCCCTACCTCCCTCGAACTGAATTGGGATGTTGAACTTAACCGTACTGTTTTTGAAATCAACACGCGAGATGGGGCGTACACTGCCAAACTGCCCTACAAAATAGCCCACAAGTGACCCACCCGACTGTTTCACCTCGAGCCAAGAGGGATAGTCACCAAAAGAGGCATGAACCACAATGTCCCACCGCCCGATGATGTCGGAATTACGGCGTTGCGCCTGACAGGAAGCACGAGAGATAAGTAGGCTCGTCACAAGAAGAGCGACAGCAAATAGGGGACGTAGAGAGCGTTTTTGCATGAGAAAACTCCTATTTAAGAGGATAGACGGAGATGTGTAACAAAAGAAAAGCGAGATACCTGTAAGTTCAAGTATCTCGCTTCGAGTGGATGGAGGTGAGGAGACTCGAACTCCTGTCCTCAGGGACATGCCCATGACTTCTACGAGCGTGTTTCCTGCTTAGTATTCGCTCCAGACTGTCTCAGGAACCAAGGCTATCTGGTGGCTAGATTACTACTATGTCCCGCTCGTGGTGTAAACGCCCGCGAGGTCGGTAAAGTTGACATAAGTTACACCCGAAACCTTCTCGGTCAACGAGAGAAGGGCAGATGTCGCAGAACTAGGCTGCGAGTGCGTATGGTTGGTTGTTGACGTTTATAGTCGTTGCCGCTTTTAACGAGGCCCACGGCGCCTCGGCTCGCCATCAAAAACAGTATCTCCCAAGTCGACGCCGATCACCCCCAGAGATGTTTTTATTATACGCTCTTTTTGTTGTTTTTTCAAGAGTGTGCTGCCTTCTCTCTTTCCTGATTACCTTATTCGTGACTCTGTTTAGATTTTTTTTGAATTTTTCGCTGATTTAGCAGGATAAACCTCGTCATAATTAGAATACCAAAGAAGAGTTTTCACTGCG
>JAPLCR010000079.1 GCA_026392135.1 Armatimonadota bacterium | reverse complement strand
TGAAGGTTTCGAATCTCCAAAAGATTTTCTTGGACGAACTTCGTCCGATGCTGCCCGACTGGAAATTTGTCGCGGGTCAGCGTCATTTCAAGAAGGCCGTTGGCCCTCTGAATTGGTACTTTCATATTTCGTTTGTGAACCACACCGATGACTTCGATGCTGTAGGTGATGTCGCTGTAGAGTTCGTGGAGAATCGACAGCGCAGTGCTATTGTCGGAGCTCAGCTTGGAAACATTTCTGGAGTTGGTCAAACCCGTCACGGTGTCAACTCTCCAACTTCGGCAGTGAATTCGGCGTGCTCCTTACTCTCTGAGTTTCGCGAGGTTGGTCTACCGTTCCTGGAACGCTATTCTGAACTTTCAACGACATTGGAGACACTTGAGTCAGGTGGGCGTGAAGCGCTTCTAATCAGTCCTATTCAGCAGTTTCATGCTGAACAGGTTTCTGCATTAAGGAAAATTGCATCTATGCCCAACCATCCATTCCAGCGGACGCCTGACGGTGCCGCTGAACAGTAACGTTGAGGCTGTATTTTTAGTCCCTCAATCACAAAAAATTCCGAAACAAAGTAAACGCCTTCGATAAGGTATACGTTCCATCCTCAACCCACGAGGAGGACGTATGCCACGCTTTAAAGCTGTCGATCGACAACCACGTTTCATCCCCATTGATTTACAGGCGCAATTGGTACCAGGTAGTTTTGAGTTTGCCTTGGATTACTTGATCGATCAGGAAATCGATTGTGCGGCAATTGTTGCTCGATATCGCAACGATGAAACTGGGGCACCCGCTTATGACCCCGCTGTCATGTTGAAGATCATTTTGCTTGCATACAGTCGTGGAATGAATTCAAGCCGAGCGATCGAGCGTGCCTGTCGTGAGAATGTGTTGTTTATGGCGATATCGGGAGATAGCGCACCACAGTTCACGACGATCGCCAAGTTCATTCGCGAATTAGAAACAGAGATTACTCAACTCTTTACTCAAGTGCTGATGATTTGCCAGCGTCAAGGTTTAATTGGTGGACAAATGTTTGCGATTGATGGGGTAAAGCTTCCCAGTAATGCGTCTAAACAGCGCAGTGGAACGCATGCTGAATTGGCGCATGAGGCAGATCGCATGGAGAAGGCCATCAAGCGTATCATGCAGTCACACCAAGGCAATGATGACGTGCCGCTCGAGATTGATGAGCGTGAGCAAAAGCAGATTCGTCAACTACAAGATGAAGCAACACGAATCCGCGCATTTCTCGCTGCAAACAAAGAACGAAAGAGTGAAAAAGGAAGTCTTCGTAAGAGTAATGTGACCGACAATGAAAGCGCCAAAATGGCGACTTCCAAAGGCGTTATTCAAGGGTATACAGCAGTCGCTGCAGTCGATAGCCAAGATCAGATCATCGTCGCCGCGCATGCGCATAGTTCGGGGAGCGAGCAGAGTATTTTGCTGCCGATGATTGAGCAAACCTCACAGTTTCGTCGACCCGACACGGTGATTACTGCGGATGCGGGCTACCATAGCGAAGCCAATGTCAAAGCTCTGTTCGAGCAAGGCATTCCAGCTTTGATTGCCGATGGCCTGATGCGTCGTCGTGATGAACGATTCAAAGAACAAGATAAATATAAACAATTGCCCGATCCACTTTGGAATAAAGCAAGCCCCAACGTAGAGCGAAAAGGTCTGTTTAGGCCCAGCGATTTTAGGCACATTATCGAAGAAAATTGCGCAATTTGCCCTGCCGGGAAACGACTCTACAGCAATGGAAGCCAGTGCACCGTGAATGGACGACAGCATCACAAATTTACCGGCGCAAAGCGTGATTGTGTGCCGTGCAATCTACGAGCGCAATGCTTACGAACACCCGATAAAACGCCAGTACGGCAAGTGGCCATCTTCCATAAAAACCAAGCGTCACCGATGCGCTATACCGAAGCGATGAAGCAACGCATTGATAGTGTTGAAGGCCGCAAACAATATGGCAGACGACTAGCTACGGTTGAGCCTGTGTTTGGCAATCTGCGCTATAACAAAAAGCTCGACCGATTCACTTTACGTGGGCAAAAGAAAGTGAACACACAATGGCATCTGTACTGCCTCGTGCATAACATCGAGAAACTAGCGCATCATCGGTATGCGATATAACGAAAGCTAGCCACTGCGATACGAGCGTTTTTGCAGCCCTTACTTGCCTCCATATCGCGCTTTGTGGCACATTGCTGCTTATGAAAGCAAGTTTTACTAATTCATTAAAAACGCAAGAGATATCAGCGAACCGTTTCGCTGGTTTTTGGGTTTTTATACAGCTTCGTTAGACCTCAACCCCACACCATGAAACTTTCCACTATCATACTTTTTTTGATCACCGCCTCCCAAGCAGGCATTTCAGCTCAAGCTCAACAAGGTTGGGCGGTAGAAGTGCAACAGAACGCATTTAAGTATCATACTCATGACAATGTTCAACTGAAGCGCGCGCCTTTTGAAATGACTATCACAGGCCCGAAGAATATGGGCTATGCAATCGTCGCGGCGACCTCGTGTGTAGACCTTGAACAGTTGAAAACGCCATCGCAAATCTCGACGCTGATACGTTCGACAAACATTGCAGCTGAGAGCGGCTCACCCGCCGAAAACACATATATCGGTATCAACACTCCTGGTACGCTTACGTCAGATTTGAGTACCGCTCATACTTGGGCGGAGAGCAAGGATGACGACATTCATAGCTTCCAAGGTCTCTTCTTTGATGTTGGGGACCGATTGACAGCAACAAGAAAAGTAGAAACTATTCTCCTTTATCTTCCTGGCGACAAAACGAAAGAAGTACCCGTCGGACAGTACCCTTATAAAGAAGCATGCATTCTTATGACGGGACTACCGCCAGTTGGATATATGGCACATGTGCAGCCTAAGCTGATACGTATTGTCTTCCATTGACTCTGCGGTCTAACTTAACGTTCGAGGGTGGCGCCATGATAATATTTTGTCTTCCGATGGGCTGCACTGTG
>JAPLCR010000300.1 GCA_026392135.1 Armatimonadota bacterium | reverse complement strand
TGGAACCGCTTCGTAGACAGGGTCTTTTCACGCTCCTTTGCAGGGTTATGGAGCGCTATTAAACTCAAAATGCTCCATTTTAACCTGTGCCAAGCAGGAATGATACAATAGTCTACTGTTTTGAACCCAATACTGGGGTTTTGTAAGAGGATACTAGAGTAAGGAGAACAGAATGGTTTCTAAATCCGATATTGAAACTGAGAACTCAGCCACGCATAACGACTTTTTTCGGGAGACACTACGCCCTTCCACAGACGCAAGCGCTCTCCTGCGCGTGTTGGATGGGCTTGGCAGACTGCCTGCGGATTTTGATGCCGCCGTTCTCTTACCGCTTATTCACCACTGCAACGATAAAGTGCGCCTCAGCGTCGCCAAAAATATGGGGAAAACGAAAGACCTTCGCGCCCTTCATCTGCTTTGCGAACTGGTTTTCACAGAGAAGAACACTCTAGTACGGAGAGAGATGGTTTCGGCGATTGGCAGGGCGCGAAACCCGGAAGCGTTGTCTACCCTATACAAACTGCTAGAAGACGAAGATGCCAAAGTCGTGTTACAAGCCATTCGAGGGCTACTCTGCTTCAAGCGCGACCCCGCGGTGATTCAATGCCTCTCTACGCTCAAAGAACACCCAAACGAACTGATTCGCTCTGTTTTGCAGAAAGAACTTCAACCAAAGCGCAGTGAAAAAGGGAGGGAGGCTACAGAGGTCGGTAGCCCGGATTGGCTAAAAAATGTGTTGGTCAACGCCGATGTTTTCGAGGCGCTCAAGAGCGTTCCTGACGATTCTGTGCATCTTACGTTTACTTCACCGCCCTACTACAACGCCCGCGATTACACAATATACAAGAGTTACGACGACTATCTCGCTTTTCTGGTGAAAGTCTTTGCGGAGGTGCATCGTATTACAAAAGAGGGGCGCTTCTTTGTACTCAATACCTCACCCGTACTAATACCGCGTATGGGGCGGAATCATTCCAGTACGCGATACCTTATTCCCTTTGACATACACCCTCTGATTACGAAGATAGGCTTCGATTTCATTGATGACATTGTGTGGGTAAAGCCAGAGCCTAGCGCGAAAAACCGGAATGGCGGTTTCTTCCAGCATCGGAAGCCCTTGGGCTATAAAGCCAACTCGGTCTGCGAATATGTTCTCGTCTATCGGAAAAAAACGGATAAGTTGCTAGATTGGAATATACGACAGTACGCTGAGGAGACGATTGAGGCGAGCAAAGTGAAAGGAGAGTATCCTAAGTCTAATGCGTGGAAAATCGCGCCCGCTTCCTCCGCCGTTCACTCCGCCATATTTCCAAAGGAGTTAGCGTCCCGTGTTATTGAGTTCTACTCCTATAAAGGCGACCTTGTTTTTGACCCTTTTGCGGGTAGTGGAACGGTGGGGCAGACCGCCTTATCGCTAGAGCGACACTATTTACTGACTGAGCAAGACCCCCAATATGCCGCGCACGCGCACAAGACCCTGCACGCGGGAAGCCTCTATTGCGAACATCCGCCTACGATGTTCTCGCTAGAGCAGTTCGCGGAACGAGCGAAGTCTGAAAGAGCATTATGAAACTATCCACTTTGATTACCCAAAACATAGTTCGCCATCTTTTGGCGGGAGAAGACTACCGCGCTGATATAGTTACACTGATAGACGCAGAGTTTTTGAAGTACGCGGTTGAGTTCTTCAAACGAGTTGCCTATGCTAAACTGGACAACCAGACCATAACCTCCGACTGGTATAAAAAGGAACTGCTCTCGCCAGACCTAGACAAAGAGGAGTTGGCTATTCACTCTGGTCTCAACATGAAGACCATCAGCAATATGTACAACAGCGCGACAAAATCAATCGTCCTTGAAGCTTCGCTAGAACACTACGACGCGCTCTACAAAGCGATTGAACTTCTTGTTTTAGAAGGGGATATTGACATCTCCCTCACCATCCAGTTTCGAGCGGTAAGCGTTCAACTCAACATCAGTGAGAGTCTCATCGTGATAAATACGCTCGCCGTGAAGCGTTCCGCTCTGCGCGGCGGACTGTGGAGTACGGCAGGAAAGCAGGTAGAGAAGCCTTTGATGCGAACGCTTTGCGCTCTTCTGCGCGTACCACGCAAGTATTTCGATGTGATAGACGCGCCAAAATCCTCCCGCGAGATTGACTTCTATCTCATTGATGGCAAAAAGGAGTATCGTAAGTGCGAAGTGAAACTGATGGGCAAGGGAAACCCTGAAAGCGCGGACGGAGCGTTGGCGAAAGACACAAGCGTTTTCGTTGCGGATAAACTTTCCAATTCAAATAAGCGGCATCTGGATGAGCGAGAGATACACTGGGTGGAGTTGCGGGGTTCCGACGCGCTACAGCAGTTCGCGGAGGTTTTGCAAAAAATGGATATTCCGCATAAGCCCTTCAAAGGCAGTCTGAAGACCGCCTTAGAGAGAGTGTTCGCTGTCGTTTTCCCGGATGAGGAGTCGGATTCTAGCAAGACTTCCCTCGTAAAGGAGAGTAGGTCAACTTTTTACGGCGAGGAGTTACTCGTTGATTGGTGAGACACAGAAAGGAATGAACATGAGATTTCAATGGTTGGTTGGCGCGGCGGCTTTCGCCCTACTGGGTAGCCCCGCTTTCGCTCAAGACAAAGCCAGCGGGCAGGTTGCGGAGAGCTTCGAGCGGGAGATAAAGAAGGTTGTTACAGGCAATTTTCTGATAGGGCTTCCTAAGGACTACGAGAAGGAGGCTACAAAGAGGTTTCCGCTTATTATCTTCTTGCACGGCTCTGGGGAGCGCGGGAGCGATATTGAGATAGTGAAGAAGCATGGTCCCCCAAAACTTATTGCGGCGGGGAAAGATATGCCGTTTATCGTGGTTTCACCCCAATGTCCAAGCAATGAGGGTTGGTCGGTGGATATGCTGAACGGGATGTATAAGCACATTACGAAGAAGTATCGTGTAGACAAAGAGCGCGTCTATCTGACGGGATTGAGCATGGGCGGCTTTGGAACGTGGGCTTGGGCGATAGATTCGCCGGGCAAGTTCGCGGCTATCGCGCCTATCTGCGGCGGCGGCGACCCTAAGAAGGTGGAAGCCATTAAAGGGATGCCGACATGGGTCTTTCACGGCGGCAAAGACAACGCCGTTCCTATACAGCGAGACCAAGAGATGGTGGATGCGCTAAAAGCTTTGGGAAGTGATGTTAAGTTCACTATCTACCCGGAGGCAGGACACGACTCGTGGACGGAGACCTACGACAATCCTGAACTGTATACGTGGTTCCTCAAGCATACGCGCAAGGCAAAAGAAAAAGAGAAAAGCGAGTAGTGTACTCCCCTAAACTTCGATGCTCTCTTTGATGTTTCACAGAAATCGCGTTCATTTTAGCCACCCCCCACCCAAATATGTGCGCGGTTTCGGGGTGCTTTTCTGCCTCCTTACTGCTGTGGGATTAAGTCTATGAATCCTCAGAACGAGGTGAGCGCAGACGGCGTATAGGCGGCTCTACGAGGGCGATGAGTATGTCGCGTGCAAAACAGGAGAGCAAGAAGTAGGGGAATTTTCACGGATTAGCGTTTTCCTATTCTGCGCGAGAGGTGAGGCGCGTAGAGTGGTTTTGCTTGGCGGTGCGCTTTTTCACGGTTTTTGAAAAGCCTGCACCTCTGCCTGTTCCGAGTAGTTACCTACTCTTCTAAAATTTGAGGGGAGCCTGTGTTGCCATGCAGAAAGCGAAGTTGACTCTGGACAAAGAGTTTACGATTTCGGAAGTAGACCCCCGCCTTTTTGGCGGGTTTGCCGAGCATTTGGGTCGGCACATTTACACTGGTATTTATGAGCCTGAGCATCCAACAGCGGACGAGCAGGGCTTTCGGCAGGATGTTATTGACCTTGTGAAAGACCTGCGTATGCCTGTTATGCGGTATCCCGGCGGTAATTTCGTCTCTGGATACCGTTGGGAGGATGGAGTAGGGGCTAAAGAGCAGCGCCCTAGCCGACTAGACCTTGCGTGGGGGGCGAAGGAGCCAAATACCTTCGGAACCAACGAGTTTGCGGACTGGTGCAAAAAGGTGGATACCGCGCCGATGCTCGCCGTAAACCTCGGTACACGGGGATCTGAACAGGCGCAAGAGCTTGTTGAGTACTGCAACCACCCCGGCGGAACCTACTGGAGTGATTGGAGGAAGAGCCATGGCTACTCAACCCCACATGGTGTGAAGCTCTGGTGTTTGGGCAACGAAATGGATGGACCTTGGCAGATGGGAAGCAAGACCGCTTTTGAGTATGGGCGCATTGCGAACGAAGCGGGCAAACTAATGAAGTGGACAGACCCCTCTATAGAGTTAGTTCTCTGCGGCTCATCTGGACGAGGGATGCAGACTTTTGGCAAGTGGGAGTGGGAGTCCTTACATGAGGCTTACGATGTTACCGACTACCTCTCCTTGCACACCTACTATGGTAACGCTAGCGGCGACACCCCTGCCTTCCTCGCGCAACCTGATAATATGTCCGACTTTATTCGTGAGTCGGTAGCACTCAGTGACGCAGTAGGTGCGTCGAAAAAGTCAAAAAAGAAGATACAGATGAGCTTTGATGAGTGGAACGTCTGGTATCAAACCCACGACCAGGTAGACCAAGACGAGAAGTGGAGCGTAGGACGGCACCAACTTGAGCAGAAGTACACAATGGAGGATGCGCTCGTGGTGGGCGGTATGCTGATAACGCTTCTTAGCCACGCAGACAGAGTGAAAATTGGGTGCATCGCGCAGGTTGTCAATGTGATTGGTCCGATTATGACTGAGCCGGGCGGTAAGGCGTGGAAACAGACTATCTATCACCCCTTTGAAGCTGCATCTCTCTATGGGCGCGGAACGGTTCTTCGCTCTCTCATCTCTGCACCAACCTACGACAGCAAAGCCCGCGATGGGGCTTCTGTAGTGATGGTAGCCTCTATACTGGGTGACAAAAGTCTCACTGTTTTCGCCGTGAACCGTGATCCTTCGGGGCAGGCTATAGAACTCACCGGAGACCTGCGTGGTTTTGAGAGCCTCAAGGGGGTTCAACATAGCGTTCTTATTAGTGATGACCTGAAAGCACTGAACACCGCCGATGCCCCAAACCGTGTAGCACCTCAGCCTGCGGGAACCGCTCCTACACTTGACGGCACAAACTTCACGGCAGTACTGCCGCCCTACTCTTGGAACGTAGTTCGATTCGCCCTCTAATACGAATGTTGCCTCTCGCCTCCCCTTCATAAAAGCTCAGAGTAGATGAGACAGGGTTATTTTGAGTGCGACTTATCGCCCGAAATCCCTGTCCTATCAAGTATAATGGAAGTACCTTACCACCCCAAAAGGAGTTACCCTGATAATGACGACAGCCACCGCGGAGTACGCCCTCCTGCCTGACGAACGCGGACGCTTTGGCGTGTACGGCGGACGCTTCGTGCCGGAGACGCTTATCCCCGCTCTTGACGAACTCACGCTCCCGAATTGGGCGTGAAGAGACTCTAGTTTCGCTAGAGAAGGAAGCAGACCGCGTAGAAAGAGCGTCTTACGGCTTCGCTTAGGGGTGAATATTTGTCCATAAATCGGCAGAGACGAATTGAGCAAGGTGTCCGACGTTCATCGTTGCAATGATAAAGCCGTAAGAGGGAAGTCCCATATTGAGTACTTGAGCGGCGATAAGAACATCCCCGTCAAGTTCTTTGGGGTCGGCAGTGGCGGTTCCTGAATTTCGAGCGTGCGCCCATAGTTTTGAGGCAAGACGCAGAGCGGAGTCAGAGAGAGGAAGATACCGGTCAGGGGAGGCGTTATTCCAAGCGTCAAGAGCGGCAATCCCGTTCACTTTACCTGCCCGCTCCAATTCACGCCTTACCTCAAAATCGGCTATGGATGGCGTAATGAACCTATGCCCTGCCCTCTGCATAGCGATAGCCCAAGTTAGCACCGCTACGGTTTCAGGAGGGCGTTTGGGGTTTGTCAAGATGCCAAGCGGACCGCTATCCAGAAAAACTATTTGGCTCATTCCGCCTCCGGGTAGTGAAGACGCGCGCCAGTCTCTTTACGCGGAAGATTCATACTGCGCTTGAACTCAAGCAAGTCTTCTTCCG
This sequence comes from Armatimonadota bacterium, assembly GCA_026392135.1. GTDB lineage: Bacteria > Armatimonadota > Chthonomonadetes > Chthonomonadales > Chthonomonadaceae > CAIJLM01. Next base: position 9,971 of record JAPLCR010000300.1, on the reverse strand, counting down.
CCTCGCGAATCGCTTCTGGCGTAGTTGGGGCGGATGCTATCCAAGACGCTAATAAGAGTATAGTGGGGTCGCTCTCCTGAATCAGATTCGATTCAAAAACCCTTACCTCTACCTCTGATGTCTTGGGAATATCCTCGCTATGAGTAAGAACCTCGTCCCACGTTCCACGAAAGATTCTACTCGCCTTTCGTACCTCTAATTGGCTCATGTTGCTCGCCTCCGCTCTTTATTAGCTCATTATAGCACGCGTTTCCGCATTGTTAAAGTAGACCCTTTGCATAAGCCGTTTTTTGCGAAGCAGAATGCCATGCACTTGTTGAGCGATGAGAGTACCCTGTTCTCCACATATCAGGATTGCCTAGTACTTAGCAAGACACTCTAGTTTTTGGTGGTCAGGGCGTTGTTCAAAGGCGGCGGATACGAGCGAGTCAGTTGAGGCGTAGTTTAGCCCAACACCATCGCCTAGCCCCACACGAGCACCCGAAGCAAGCATTTCGCTACATAGAGATTGCACCATCATTTCATGAAAGGGGTCTTCAGTATCCGTAATAACTCTGCCTGTCGCTAAATGACTCCGCCCTAAGTGTGCGGAAGGCTTTTTATCGTAGAACCATATCTCATCGAACCCCGTGAACGTTTCTATTATCGTGTCCAGTGTAGTCTCGCCATTTGGAATGATAAACCTACCCTCCAATTTCTCGACAACGCAACCCGCTTTTAGAAAACACTCCTCCACATCCCTATATTCGGCTGGTTCATCGTCGCTATCAACACAGACTATAACCACAAAACCATACCGCAAAAACAGATGCCGCCAATGATATAGAACAACGGAGATGTTTCCGGTTGGAATATATCCTATTTGTAAGCGCAGGGTTTGCCCCTCTTCAGCCACTGTCTGTAACTCCTTATTGCGGTTTCGCCTATCCCTTGTAGTATACCGCAGAGAAAAATAAGCCCGCTAGTAGTCACCTTTTTGCACGGCTTTTCGCGTGTTTTGCGTACTTCGCGGTTCACTCCCAAAAGAGTGAACCCTTACGGCGCGACTTATCGCCCGAAATCCCTGTCCTATCAAGTATAATGGAAGTACCTTACCACCCCAAAAGGAGTTAGCCCCGATAATGACGACAGCCACCGCGGAGTACGCCCTCCTGCCTGACGAACGCGGACGTTTTGGCGTGTATGGCGGACGTTTTGTGCCAGAGACGCTTATCCCCGCTCTCGACGAACTCACGCTCGCCTACGCCGCCGCCCAACAAGACCCCGCCTTTCAGAAGGAGCTTGACGGACATCTGAAAGACTACGTGGGACGCGCAACCCCTCTTTACTATGCCGAACGGCTCTCCGACGAGTACGGCGCGAAAATCTACCTCAAGCGCGAAGACCTCTGCCACACCGGAGCGCACAAAATCAACAACGCGCTTGGACAGATTCTGCTGGCTCGGCGTATGGGCAAGCCCCGCATCATTGCGGAGACGGGCGCAGGGCAGCACGGAGTTGCCGTTGCAACTGTCTGCGCTCGCTTTGGGGTTGAGTGCGAGGTGTATATGGGCGAAGAGGACACCCAACGCCAAGCCCTCAACGTGGCGCGAATGAAACTACTGGGAGCGCGGGTCATACCCGTCACCAGCGGAACTGCAACCCTCAAAGACGCAACGAATGAAGCGATACGCGACTGGGTGACGAACGTTCGTAACACCCACTACATCATCGGCTCCGTTGTTGGTCCTCACCCATACCCGATGATAGTACGTGATTTTCAATCGGTTATTGGGCGTGAGGCACGAGTGCAGATACTCGAAAAAGAGGGGCGGCTCCCGGACTATGTTATCGCTTGTGTGGGAGGCGGCTCGAATGCAATGGGCATCTTCTACCCCTTCCTCAACGATGGAGCGGTCAACCTGCTAGGCGTAGAGGCGGCAGGCGAAGGTCTGAACAGCGGCAAACACTGCGCTCCTCTCACAGCGGGCACGCTGGGGGTGCTACACGGCTCGGCGAGTTATCTTATGCAGGACTCGGATGGACAGGTAGCCGTCACACACTCTATTTCGGCGGGGCTAGACTATCCTGGCGTGGGACCTGAACACGCATGGATGAAAGACGCGGGACGCGCCAAGTACGTCTCCATCACCGACAATGAGGCGCTAGAGGGACTGCAAAAACTCGCGCACCGCGAGGGCATTATCTGCGCTCTAGAGACCGCTCACGCTGTCGCTTACCTCGAAAAAATGCGCCCGCAACTCACCCCCGAAACCATCCTCATCATCAACTGTTCTGGTCGTGGAGACAAGGACATGAACACCGTCGTGCAGTCATTGGAGTTAACCTAGTGAGCCGTCTTTCTGAGCATTTTGCCGCCCTTCGTTCGCGCAACGAAAAAGCCCTCGTCTGCTTCGTCACTGCGGGAGACCCGAACCCCGACGCAACTGTCGCCCTGGTGGAGACCCTCGCGAAAGCGGGAGCCGACTGCGTTGAGATAGGTATCCCGTTCAGCGACCCCCTCGCCGATGGGCCCAGTATCCAAGCCTCGTCACAACGCGCTTTGGAGCAGGGCATGACCGTGCGAAAATCTCTCGAAGTGATTCGACGTATACGGGCACGAGTCCCTGACCTACCCCTTATCCCCATGACCTACTACAACCCTATTCGCCATTTCGGGCTGACGGAGTATGCGCGGCAGGCGAAAGAGGCAGGGGCAGATGGGCATATCGTCACCGACCTGACCCCTGAAGAGGCAGAGGAGTGGAAGCGAATCTGTATTGCAGAGGGGCTGGACACTATTTTCTTGCTTGCGCCCACCAGCACCACTGCGCGTATCGAAATCGTGACAGCACTCTCAGATGGGTTTGTCTACTGTGTTTCGCGCACAGGCGTTACCGGCTTGCGCGACGATATTCCTGCGGAGCTGCGTGATGTTGTTACGAACATCAAAGCCTACACAGACAAGCCCGTCTTTGTAGGGTTCGGTATATCACGTCCTGAACACGTAGAGCGTATAGTCGCTTTCGCGGATGGTGTCGTTGTTGGAACTTCCCTAGTGAACCTGATTCATAAAGAGAGAGACAACCCCGACCTCCTGGAAATCGTTTATCAGTACGTTGCTTCGCTCAAGGCAGCAACCAGATAGGTGTTCAAAGGAGGATGGAGCGTAAAATTCTCCCACTTTCTCAAAGAATCGCTCCCTTTTCAGGGTATAATATCTCGGTTTTGCCTTTCTCGTAATGGTGAGGGGCGAAGCTGGGCGTAAGTATGCGCCTTATAGCACACTGATTTCGGATGCAGGTGTCGGGTGGAGGGAGATTCTTTCCTCAAACATCGGCAATAATCGAATCAGGAGGTGTGGTATCTGCCCTCGTGCAGAACACAAATAACCCTAAGGAGCAAGACACCGTGGCATCGCTATCTATGAAAGAACTCCTCGAAGCAGGAGTCCATTTTGGTCACCAGACCCGCCGTTGGAACCCTAAGATGAAACGTTACATCTATGGGGCGCGAAACGGTATCTATATCATTGACCTACATCAGACTCTCAAACTGTTTGATGAGGCTCAGAAATTTGTGCAAGAGATTGTTGCGGCAGACGGCAAGGTTCTTTTTGTGGGAACCAAAAAGCAGGCTCAAGACGCTATCGCAGATGCCGCTACAAGTTGCCGACAGTACTATATCAATCAACGCTGGCTTGGCGGTATGCTCACCAACTTCCGAACCATTCGCGACCGTATCAAGCGACTGGAAGAGTTGAATGACATGGAGACGAAGGGGATTATGGCACGCCTCACCAAGAAAGAGGCGACGTTGCTAATGGAAGAGCGCGACAAGCTTCAGCGCAACCTTGGCGGCATTAAAGATATGCCCTCCCTGCCCGACTGTATCGTCATAATTGACCTCAAGAAAGAGCACTTGGCGATTGCAGAGGCGCGTCGCCTTGAAATCCCGATAGTGGCACTTGTTGATACCAACTGTGACCCCGACGTTGTTGACTATGTCATTCCGGGCAACGACGACGCTATTCGCGCTATCAAGCTCATTGCGGGCAAAATCGCGGATGCTATCATCGAAATCAAGCAACCCATTTGGGATGCAGAGAACCCGCCTGAAATCGTAGTAGACGAGTTCGTTGCTGATGGCGACGACAAGCCGGATGTAGACATCGTTTTTGAAGAGGTTGTGGTTGTAGAGACCATTACTTCTGCCCCTGTGCAGGCAGAGAGCGACTATGTACATCAGGCTGGTGTAGCAGACGAATACTCCAATTTGACGGTTGAGGCAGTGGAGACAGTAGAGGCAGTAGAGGTAGCAGCAGAGTAGTCTCGGCTAGTATCAGAGAGATATAACTACACAAACCTCTTTCCGTAAGGGATATTTTAACTGGAGACGCATTCTTCTTGCGGACGTGTCAATCGACCCCACCGCGTTGAGAAGAGTGCGTTTCCACTGTGTACTATTCAAGAAAGGTTGAGTGATAAGATGGCAGAGATTACTGCGGCAAAAGTAAAAGAGCTTCGTGACCGCACGGGTGCTGGTATGATGGACTGTAAAGACGCTTTGAAGGCTGTAGACGGCGATTTGGACGAGGCGATTGTCTTTTTACGCAAGAAGATGGGAAACAAGCTTGAGAACCGTGAAGGACGCACCACCGCCGAAGGCGTGATAGCAACCTACTTCTCTGGTTCGGTTGCCGTTATTGTTGAGCTAAACTCTGAAACCGACTTCGTGGCGCGAAGCGATGACTTCAAAGCCCTTGCCCAAGAGATTGCCCAACAGATAGCGGTTAATGGCGGCGACAGTACAGAAGCCGTCCTCGCACAGGATTCGCTCGTGACTCCCGGCACGACCCTGCGTAGCCGCCTTGAGGACGTTTTCACACGCCTACGTGAAAAAATCGTTTTCAATCGGTTTGCACGTATCGATGCTGGAACAGAGGGTGCTGTTGCGGGGTATGTTCACATACCTGCTAACAATAAAATTGGTGTCATAGTCGAACTCACCGCAGAGAGTGCAGAGATTGCGGCAAGCGATGCTGTTCAGAAAGTGGGCAAAGAGGTTGCCATGCAGATTGCGGCGGCACGCCCACGCTACCTCAACCGCGAAGAGGTTCCTGCGGAGATTATCGCCACTGAGCGCGATATTGCCATAACGCAGGGTAAGAACGAAGGTCGCCCAGAAGCCGCCCTAGAGAAGATTGCAGAAGGGCGTTTGAGGAAGTACTACGAGGAGGTTGTTCTCCTTGACCAGGCTTACCTCCGCGAGCCTAAGAAGACTGTCGGACAGGTCGTTAAGGAGACTGCGTCTGGCTTGACCATTAAAAGTTACATCCGCTACGAAGTGGGCGAACAGTCTAAGCCCGTAGAAGCCGCGGAGTAGCCCTCATGGCAACTGCCAATACCAATCCTTCGGACAATGAGGGGCAGAACACTACTGCCCCCCTACGCTGGAAGCGTGTTCTGCTCAAACTCTCCGGTGAAGCGTTTGCCGCCGAGCATGGGCTTGCCGCCATTGAGAATCGCGGGAAGCACAAAGAGGCTCAAGTGGGCTTGAATTATGACACTATACGGTCTATTGCCCGTGAAGTGGTGCTTGCTTACGAGGCGGGTGTAGAGATAGCTATTGTCATTGGGGCAGGAAACATCATTCGGGGCGAACGTGCCGCCGACGCAGGCATGGAGCGGGCAAACGCCGACTATATGGGTATGCTTGGAACGGTCATCAACAGTATGGCTCTTCAAGATGCCCTCGAAAAGCAGGGCGTTCCTACCCGTGTTATGACTGCGATTGCTATGGCGGAAGTTGCCGAGCCTTTCATACGCCGCAGAGCCATTCGTCACCTCGAAAAGGGGCGCATCGTAGTCCTTGCCGCAGGTACTGGCAACCCCTTCTTTACTACCGATACTGCCGCCGCCCTACGTGCAAACGAGATAAAGGCAGACGTTGTCCTCAAAGCCACGAATGTAGACGGCATCTACGACAAAGACCCTCGCAAGTTCTCCGACGCTGTGCGCTATGAGCAGGTCTCCTTCGATGAATGTATCGGTAAGAACCTGCGCGTCATGGATCAGACTGCATTTGCCTTCTGTAAAGAGTATAATATCCCTATTGTGGTCTGTGATATTGCACAAGAGGGTAATATACGCCGCGTAGTGCAAGGGGCTGCCATCGGCACGCTCGTCACTAGCTCCTCTTAAACACCGCCACAGGTACAATTCTATTCGGAGGTATTTGCTACTATGGTTCCAGAACTCCTCAAAGAGTGTGAAGATAAAATGAAGCGTGTTGTCGAAGCAACGAGCCATGAATTCACGTTGATTCGCACAGGTCGCGCCAACCCCGGCATTTTGGAACACGTCAAGGTGGACGCTTACGGCTCTTCACTCCCGATTAACCAGGTTGCCGCTATTACCGTTCCCGAACCCCGCCAACTGATGATTACCCCCTTTGACCGTAACCTCATCAGTGCGATTGAAAAAGGGATTCTCAAGTCGGACGTGAACTTGACTCCTAATAGCGATGGGCAGAGCCTTCGCCTTAACATCCCCCCGTTGAATGAAGAGCGGCGCAAAGATCTCATCAAACAGGTTCACCAGAAGGCTGAGCAGGGGCGTGTCGGGCTTCGCAACGTGCGTCAGGATGCGAATAAGCGCCTACAAGCCGCAAAGAAAGACAAGAACACCCCTCTGCCTGAAAACGACGAAAAGCGTGCGAATGACCAAGTTCAGAAACTGGTGGAGAGGTTTATCTCAGAAATAGACTCTATCACCAAGGGTAAAGAAGCGGAACTACTAGAGGTCTGACATCTGCCATGCCCACCGACGCAACCACTTTGGCACTTGAGGCAGGGCTAGACCCTGCCCGTATCCCCGCGCATATTGCTATCATTATGGATGGTAATGGACGTTGGGCAACGGCGCAAGGGAAGGAGCGCTTGGAGGGGCATTGGGAGGGCTATCGCACTCTCAAAAACACGGTATACGCCGCGGATGCGCTCGGTGTTCGCTACCTCACAGCCTACGGCTTCTCCTCTGAAAACTGGGTGCGCCCAGAACATGAGGTCGGAGGCTTAATGAACCTGATGCTGAGGGCGATGCAAGCAGAGATAGAGGAGCTTATTGAGAGCGGCGTGCGTGTGCGCGTCTCTGGTAGGCTTCACGAACTTCCCCCTGACCTCCGCGCTGAGTTCGAGTCGGCTATGGAGCGCACAAACCACCTTCACCGCATGACCTTCAACCTTGCTATTAACTATGGGGGCAGGGCAGAGGTGGTAGATTCCGTGCGCCATATCGCTCAGATGGCTCTGCGCGGTGAGATAACCCCTGACCAGATTGATGAAAGCACGATTTCCGCGCATCTCTACTCTCCTCACATCCCCGACCCTGACCTACTGGTTCGTACTGCTGGCGAACTGCGCCTCTCTAACTTTCTTCTTTGGGAGACTGCCTACAGCGAAATCTACGTAACCCCTACCTGCTGGCCCGACTTTGACCGCGCCCACCTTATCGCCGCTATCGCCGACTACCAGAGGCGCATACGGAAATTTGGGGCAGTAGTAGAGTAAGTAAGGAAGCACTTTTGAGATTGTTTTTCGCCGTTCAAACTACTTGAGGACACTATAATGAAGAAGAGCGATAGGAACAAAATATCTCCACGTGTAATGATGGAACTCGCCATTGAGGTGATGCAGAAGTCTGTGTCTGAAGCACGGGCGGATAAAAAAGTGCCTCCAAAGGTTGGGGCGGTACTGGTCAAACCCAACGGGGAGGTGGAAACGGCGTGTCGCGGAGAGTTGCGGGTGGGAGATCATGCAGAGTACACCCTACTCGAACGTAAAAAAAGAGACGAGAATCTTACTGGTTCATGGCTATTCGCCACATTGGAACCCTGCGCCCCTGGTGCTCGCAACCTCCCCAAATTGGGTTGCGCCGAGCGTATCGTAAATGCGAGAATAGAGAAGGTATGGGTTGGAATCGAAGACCCAGACCCTCTCATTGACCGCAAAGGCATCCGATATCTTATAGATAATAGAGCGCAAATTGAGATGTTTAACGAGGATTTGCAGAGCCAAATTCGCGAAATCAATAAAGAGTTCATTGCAGGAGCACTACAGCGAGCGGAAGAGGAAGAGGAAACGCCTAAACCTACTATTTTGAACAGCCTTGAGGAGACTGTACAGGGGGTTGACGCAGAGGTTTACAAGGAACTCTCCGCTACGGCGCTCAATGCGTATCGGGAAGCCGCGGACGTGACGGCAGGGGTGCAAACGGTAGAGTTTCGCAACATCCTGTCCAGGCAAGGTATTCTGGACGATTCGTTGCGCCCAACCAAATTGGGTATTATTTCGTTCGGAGAACATCCGGCGCAACGATTTCCAGAAGCGGGATTGAAAGCCACGTTTATCTATCCGAATGGCACGCGAGCAGTGAAGGACTTCGTGGAAGCACTCGTTCTTATTCCCAGGGCTTTTGAGGCTTGGCTCTCACCGTTAATGCCCCCTATCGCGGATACAAGCCACATGGAGCGTAAAGACGAACCAGCTTTCCCTTTCAAGGTGATTCGTGAAGCCGTCATCAATGCGCTGATTCATCGCGACTACGATATTACAGGTGCTGTTTGTATCGTTGAAGTTAGTCCAGAGACCATTGTCTTGAAGAGCCCCGGCTTACCAGTGCCGCCTATCACGCTTGAGCGGTTGCAGAATTTTACCGCCCCAACCCTTAGCCGCAATCCCCGTTTGACCTACCTCTTTCGCCAGATGAAACAGATGGAGGAGCGGGGCTTGGGAATGAGCGCCTTCCGCACACTGAAAGAACAGTTCGGACTACCGTTGCCCTCCTATACTTTCGACGCGCCTTATCTTGTTATGACCCTCTACCGCACCGCGCAAGCAGTGGAGACAAGCATTCCGCCAGAGAAACTCGCTCTCTTGAGTTTACAGGAAAGAGAGGGGTGGACGCTATTGAGGGATTCTAATACACTTAGTACAAGTGAGTATGCAGAACACTTTGGGATAGATGGAAGAACGGCGTTACGTCACCTTTCTCACCTTATGGAATTGGGGATAGTGGAGCGTATAGGCGGCGGTAGAGGTGCTCGTTATAAGTTAATACGCCCGTCATAGGTTTACGAGCGTATTCCTTTTAGCGGGGAGAATGGTATCATGGAAAAAGGTTATCGCGACATTTTTCCCGACATTTTGTCGCGATAATGAGAATGGAGAATGGTATCATGGAAAAAGGTTATCGCGACATTTTTCCCGACATTTTGTCGCGATAATGAGAATGGTATCATGGAAAAAGGTTATCGCGACATTTTTCCCGACATTTTGTCGCGATTGTATTAGTGACAGGAGAGAATATGAAAATGTCTTCTGTAGATTCGATTTACAAAACAAGATACTGCAGACGCATATTTCACTATGAACGACTCTGGGAGACAGCCTACAGCGAAATCTACGTAACCCCTACCTGCTGGCCCGACTTTGACCGCGCCCACCTTATTGCCGCTATCGCCGACTACCAGAGGCGCATACGGAAATTTGGGGCAGTAGTAGAGTAAGCAGAGAGATACACTCTCCCCGCTCATGAGTCAACAAGGTAAGGTGGAGAGGTTACTCTGCGTAGACAACTATAGGTCTCTTTTTGGATTGAGAGGACTGTGCGTGATTCGCCCACTGCTGTTGCTCTTTGGGGGTGAGTATATCGAATACCTCTTGCTCTGCCCGTACCTTCCAGTCGTCTAGTTCGTGAGCAATGCGTGAACTCGGAGCCATAAAACGGGGTGCGCCCACTCTGCGGTCTCCCTTCTCCTGCCTCCACTCCTCGAATACTTCATCTAATCGGGCTTCTGTGCGCTTCTGAAGGCTGTTCACTACCTCCTCCGCTTTTCTCTGTACCTCAGGGCGCATCTGTAGCCTGCTTGCGGTATCCGCATCTGCAAGAGACAAAATCCCCTGTTTTATGCGTGCCCGTTGATTGGCTTCT
>JAPLCR010000112.1:4426-5902 GCA_026392135.1 Armatimonadota bacterium | reverse complement strand
GGTAGAATATCGGGCATGGGCTGAGGAGTTCCTCCGTTGTAGTTTTGTCACTTTAACGGTACTCCATAAGCCCTACTTTTTGTTACGAAACCCCGATTTTTTGGCGAAGGTATTGTTATGAAGGTTCTGTATCGCGCTATCGCTCCAACAGCCAGCGAACGGTTTGAATCTGCGTCCGATTTCCTGCAAGCGTTAAAGACCGCCGCTGCCGCACGTTCACTGATTGATGTTACTAAGAGCGGCGGAGAACGAACTATCAATGAGCGCGTAACTGAGATTCAAGGTCTCTACCGAAATAGCCGTATCGGCAATGCAGACAATCGTGGTTTGGATACAGATTTTGCCATTGATACCTATGTTCCGACTCGACTAGATTCCGAACTATTACCCAAAATCATCCGCGGCGCGTTTAGTGTTGTGCTTCTGAGCGGGAATCCCGGAGACGGTAAGACCGCCTTCCTTGAGAAGGTGGGTGAAGCCATTGCGGAGTTAGATGCAGAGCAGATTTCTTGTGATCCAAATGGATGGAAGTACAACTTGAAAGGGCGCGTGTTCGCCGCCAATTACGATGCTTCCGAGTCAAGTAAGGGAAAACGAGCCGACCAACTGCTTGATGAGATTCTATCCCCGTTCAAAGGAGATAACCCGCCTTCTACAACACTGAACTACACAGCGCTAATCGCCATTAATGATGGCAAACTGCGGCAGTTTTTATTGGGGAACTACCAATATAGTTGGTTAGGTAAGCAAGTATATCGCCTGCTAGAGCATCCAGATTGGACAATCGATAGGCGCATCACCCTCGTTGACTTAAAGCAACGCTCTGTGGTGTCAGGTTCCTTAGCAAGTGAAGAGCAGGGCGATCTTTATGAACAGGTCTTGTTGAATCTAGTTCAGGAGAGTGAGTGGAAGCAGTGCGACTCATGCCGGGTGCGCCTTCAATGCCCAATCAAGTTTAATCGCGATACTCTCGCCGGTTCCGCGGCGGTAAGAGCGCGCCTACGCACCCTGATGCTAGTCACGCATCTACGACACGAACGACACATAACCATGCGCGACCTGAGATCCGCCCTGGCGTACATCCTTACAAACACTACGATATGTGAGGATATACATCGTGAAGTGGAATCAGGAACGCCGCATCCCCAATGGTATAATCGCCTCTATTTTATGTCCGCTTTCAATACCGCAAATGAGAGCGAGGACAATCTCCGTGATTTCGCCCAGGCTGACCCTGCCTACACATCAGCCCCACGCCTTGACCGTTTCCTCTATTTTCGTAGACACGCCCACGCCCAAAAGGAGATTACTCCCCTTTTCATTCCGTTGCCAATGCGCTCGCCCATACCAATTCTTGGGCTTACAGCAGAGGCGCTTGGCGCACAATGGTTGCCCATTGTTAAGCGTCGCCTCTTCTTTGAGAGTGATGACGAAGCGAATGCGCCCCAGGACAACCCGCTTCAAAACTGGATTGAG
>JAPLCR010000112.1:3593-4370 GCA_026392135.1 Armatimonadota bacterium | reverse complement strand
CTCGATGTCATGGCGAAGCGGACGCCCATGAGCGCAATACGCGATAGACTTTGTGAAGCAATATCACGCGCCAACGGAATAATTGACCCGCGCCTTGCCCAGAAGTTTCTGTGTATCCGCACAAGTACAAACAGTTCTGTCGACTTAACGGTATTTAAGCGATTCCCGCAGGAGGAGTTTGAATGTCGTGTCCTCATGCCTAAAACCAGTCACATCGAGATATTGCCAAATGAGTTGGAGTTACGCCATAAAGATAGTGATGCACATCTTCACATTGGGCTTGACCTGTTTGAGATACTCATGCGTTTCACGGAAGGGTATCAAGCAGGCGCAGAGGAGCAACAGGGGTTTGTGGTTGACCTTGTTCAGTTTCAAAACCGTCTACTAAACCAAAGGGCGTCGGAGCTTTTGTTGCTTGAAGGGGGGCGGGAACTTCACCGAGTCCGCCAACAAGAGGGTGTCATCACTCTCATCAAAGAAGATTGGGCGCAGGAATAGACCGCCTCAACCCACAAGATTATAAGCATACTAGACCTAGTGTGAGGTTAGCTGGAGGACAACGATTGATATGGCAGTAAAACTACCCAGGCATCTTGTAGGAATAAAGTTCGATCACCTGTTTACGGTAGAAATAAACGAATTCAATATTGAGATGCTTCTTCCTGCCCTCTTTTGGCTGGTACGAACGGGGGGAAAGGAGCGCGGAACGCGGACAGATCCTAAGAATATCGTCGCTCGCACGATGGCGTTAGCATCACACTCTAAGTTACAAGGGTT
>JAPLCR010000112.1:0-3581 GCA_026392135.1 Armatimonadota bacterium | reverse complement strand
ACCTCTCAGTTTTCTTGCTTATAAGCCCGGCTTTCCTACCGCATCTAGCCGCCTGCGCCAGGTACATCAATTCTTGTATTCTGTGCTGAAGAGCTATCTTCGCCGTGACGGCGTGGATGCTAGAAGCGCCTATTCGTTTGATAGACTCGTAGAGGGTACCTTTGCTAAAGGAATTGTGCTAGACCTAGGTGTCAGCAAAGACGGACGTTACGATGGGAGTACCCCCCTTGATATGGAGGTGTTGTTACAGCTCTACTACTTGGACGGGTTCGACCCTCCTAAAGAGAGTAACCGTGGCGGTAAGGATCCATCGCCACCGTCAATGCCGCCTGTAGCGGAAATACTGGCGCAGGACATAACAAGCTTTCTCACCGTTTACTCAACGCGTGTGCCTCCTTCGGTTCTCGCGCGTTATTTGATGACGCTTATCAATTTTGAGATGCTCATCTATACGCTGAGACTTATGCGCGCCACAAATGCTCTGGTATCGCAAAAGGACACACCAAAGGAGTTTGCTCACCATCCCAATAACACGTCGGGCTTACAGCCTTTAGATATTTATGTAGACTTAACACAAAGTCGGGGCGGGCGTAGTGATATGCTTGCTAACGCTTGCGTCAATAGGGATTTTGAAGAGGCGGAAAATTTCTTTCGCGCTAACCTCACCTTACGCACACTTCATAACTTTGTAGAGGGTAATAGTGATTTAACGAAACAATTAAAAGAGAAAAGAGGCGGAGAGTATATCACCGAATTGTGGTCACTACGCACGGATCCGGATATTCGCTCAGATGCCCGACGTTGCAAACGCGAGTTGGAGGAACTGTTTCGCGGTGAGGATGATAACAAGGAGAATATCCCTTTGGATATACGTACTATCCTTGAACATCCCGATTTTGACACTTTGGACCAGGTCATAGAAATGCTCGTAATCGTTCAACGCAAAAATGGCATGAGTAGTCTTATGAAGTGGTTAAGTGATGTTGGGGGGTTAGATAGGAGTGACGGCATTTTACGCGGTAATAAGCGGGGGCGGCGCAGATGGAGTTATGCAATGAGCGACCACCTCCTTGAGACATTGGTACAGCTTGCAGTGATATCTCCTATTGCTCAGACATTGAGCGGGGACACCAAAATCAAACCTGAACCACGGAGCATTACGCTAGAGGCGTTCCTCAAATACATACACGAACGCTTTGGCTTGCTAATTGACACTCCCCCCCCCTTTGACAATAGTTCAGAGGCGACTGTAGCGGCTAAAGAGAACCTTACCGCGTTAAAGCAACGGCTACGTCAAATGGGTCTATTCTTGGACTTATCCGACGACTTTAACGCTCAGCGTATTTTCCCGCGATTTCAACACGTTGAGACAAATGAATCGGAGTAGGCGCAATGAGGATTTACGTTAGAGATGACAGCGATTGCAGAGCATGGAGAGGGCATAGTTGATGGAGCGACACAACATACCAGACAAACACATCGATAGAAAACTGCAAGCCCTCGTAGAGCGTCTTACGGAAGACTTCACGGACAAGCAGGTCGGACACTGTATTCGGGTGGACTATCTAAGCCACGAAGAAGGTGTTCTATCTTGCCAGAAATTTCGAGATTTGTGGCGCGATGCGGAGCGAGAGCATGATGTCACAGCATTTGTTTTAACATCGGGCGAGCCAGACGAAATCCATATACCCTCCGACAGGGCGATTGAGATTCGCAATCGCAAATCATCTAGCCTGTGCTTGTTTGTTCCTGCCGATATGAAAGATGTCGCCGTAAGCTCATTGGGTAACTCTTTCTCTCCCTTCGATATTTCCTCGTTTCTTAAAAATTTGCGCGAGCATTTACGCGCTGAGATTCCTGAGCCTATCGCAGATGAGGTGAATGCCGCCTTGCGTCAACTTCGCGGCGGGGCGGCAGTCTCTGTGGAGCAAGTTATAGAGTTTCTATCCACCGTACTCGATAACCCTACACTGGAGACTGTTGGGATAGAGTTATGGCGCATTGGTCTCATCCCGGACTTAACGCCAGGATTAGATGAGTTCGTGCGTCGTGTCGACCTGAATCGCCTGTGTGTAGATAAACTAGCCCGCCCATCGCGTCCGTACTCCAGCGTCGCTGACCGAGTGACCACGCTTGCTCTAAAGACTGGGACTATTCAAGCAGACCTCACAGAATACCTACTTGGCAAAAGGTTGCAATCTGACCGAACATGGCTAAAAGACTTGGCAAAGGGATCCAATTTAGGAAGCCTCACGTTTGAACGCTGGGAGTTTCCGGAAGTAGAGCCTTCTGACCTCGAAACGATTGAAGTGGCTCCTTTCTATATTAATGATGTGCTTCGTCCAAATTGCGGTCTTGTTCAAGAAATGGCTGGCACAATGCCCTACGCTCCCTGTGGACCAAAGAAAGCAGTCACCGTTAAATGGGAGTCAGCGCCGAAGAAGCCGTTGGATGTAGCGCAATGGCGCGTTGAAATGATCCCGGATACAGAAAAATATGAATATAACGATATGTCAGCAATCGAGCTTCCGTCAATTATAGTTCGTGGTAGCCTACGTACCGCCAAAGTCTCACTGGATGTGGATATATCTACCGTAGATGTACGGGAAGTGCAGATACGTGTTACAGCTCTGGATGCAAATGGTTCTGAAATCCATAGTGTTGAAGATAATGACGCCATAGAGGGATTGAGCCAAAGTTTCTACTTGGAACAGGATAGCGGTATTGATAGCGATGCCCTAAAACGCCGCAAATTGCCTGTGGAGCGTTGTCTCTGTGATGCACTGGTGAAATTGGCGTTGACCGCAAAACAGCCTCTACCAAAACCATCGCCCCTTGATTGTGAAGAAAAAGAGCAGGTCTATTTTCCGTTTCTGGTAGGCGACCGCACCGTTATACGTGTCGTCACAACACAGTTTTTGCGTAAACTGCAAGCATCTACCCTTGCCATCCCCGCAACGGGGGGACGCTATCGCGCCATTCCGAGCGGAGTAGATGTATTAAAGCATGAGAACGTCGAAACTATTCCGTTACAAATCCGAGAGCAGGCTCTATCCACAGCGTGGGAAAAGTTCCTTCGCGACCGTAAGACGGCTTTTAATGGACTATCCGTACAAAATAAGGGCGGGCTGATTGAGACCGCGGAGATAACGGACAGTATTAGCAAAGCGGTGCGAAATTACGCCAAATCGTATTGTGAACTCCTCGAAAGCGCAATGGAATTAGAAGTGGACAAGAGTGACCTGACCGCTGAAACTATTCACAACCTGCTTGGCTTGGACACATTGACCTTGGAGTTGAAACACTTGCCCGGTCGCCCGCAGGCGACGGTAGTGCTACCTACTCATCCACTCCGCCTGCTATGGTATGTCGCCTACGTCGAATGGGTCGCCAAAATCACGAAAGAGTTAGAGCGGGTGCCTCAGTCTCAAAGAAAGGCTCGGTTTTCAGACCAAAATTTAGCGCGTATATGCCCTTATAATCTCCCAGCTATTCGTGTAACAGAGAAAGTAACGGGCGGAGCCATATTCGCCGAAAACCTCAACCTCTTTTACGCAGTATTGTTACCCGTCGGTGCAAAG
>JAPLCR010000364.1 GCA_026392135.1 Armatimonadota bacterium | reverse complement strand
TATGGAACCGCTTCGTAGACAGGGTCTTTTCACGCTCCTTTGCAGGGTTATGGAGCGCTATTAAACTCAAAATGCTCCATTTTAACCTGTGCCAAGCAGGAATGATACAATAGTCTACTGTTTTGAACCCAATACTGGGGTCTTGTAAAGCCTGAACTCATCAGTAGGACGATTTTTCCGAACGGATTTCCTCTTTGAAACGGAATGTTCTCTATATTCACTCTTTTCCCCTGCTTGCAATTGTCAATCTTCCGCCTTTTTTAGATATGAACAGCTACGCGTTCCGAAGACGAACCGAAGGAAGGGCTTTCAGTCCGTTGAAAAAGCGCTAAAATCCATAGCCAAATATGACCTTAACGCTTGTTCGCTGGCTTCCCGTTACGAGAGCTGTTTTCGTATAGCGCCTTCATCTCAGGGCGTTACCGTTTGACATTCCTTCCCCATAAACTTCATCACCGCAAATACCGAGTCATGGAGTTTATGATCCCTAAAATCCGATGGCTCAATCTTTAGTGGCGTTCGGAGTTTTACGTTCCGTACACTTCCTCGCCCTGAATGGGAAAAGTAAAGCGCCTCTTGCCATCTCAGCGCGTCGTTAAGGGAATTGCATGCAGGATGTGTTCTATCGATTACCTGAAACAAAATATTGCTTGTTTGTCATATTGTGTTATGACAAACAAGCAATATTTGAATAGGACTTATCCGTCATATCGCAATAATACAAGTTTGTTTGTCCTCATGTCGTAACCTCACGCTTAGAGGAGACCCTTACTCTTCCAAACCTATTGACTCTTTACTTCGTTATTTGCTATAATACGCGAAATTCGAGCAAACGGGAAGAACATGAACCTAATTGGACTCCAAGATGCCGCTCAAATCGCGGGAGTGAGCACAACAACGATACGTAACTACATTCGCGACCAACGCCTCAAAGGCTATCAAAAAGGAAATCGTCTTCTTGTCGAGCGTGAAGAGCTTATCAGCGTGTTTAGTCCGAAACTTATCTCGGTATCTCTCAATCCCGAAAAGCCAAGGATTATCGCGATTGCAAACCAGAAGGGCGGAGTCGGTAAAACGACAACCGCAGTCGCCCTCACCACGCTTCTCGCGCAGGAGTGCCCCGTTCTTGCGCTAGATTGCGATCCTCAAGGCAATATGACGCATGCTGGATGAGGTCAGCATTGAACAGACGCTTCTCCGCGTCGGTCCGCCTCCCAACTACCTGTGGCTGGCGCCGTCAAATCTGGACCTCGCGGATATCTGGCGACGCGTCGCAGGGCGCGTCGGTCTGGAAAGTCTCCTGAAAACCGCCCTGACGCCTCTTCTCGCACGTTTCAAATACATCATTATGGACTGCCCGCCGTCCCTTGACCTCACCACTATCAACTGCCTTGTCGCCGCGTCCGAAGTTATCGTGCCTGTGGATATGTCTATATTCTCCGTAAGAGGCATGATTAAACTTCAAGCCACCATGCAAGAGGTGCGTAAAGTCAACCCCGACCTTCCGCCCCCCAAAATTTTAGCCTGCCGGACCGAACACACCACGGTGAGCGTCTCCATTGAAGCGGGTCTACGAGAGAGGTTGGGCAATAACATCTTTAGCGTCGCCATACCAAAGACAAAAGACGTCCAGGCTTCGCAATTCTCTAAACAGCCTCTGCCTCTGCACTCTCCGCGAAGCAAGGCGACACAAGCCTATCAATCGGTTATAGAGGAGATACGTCGTGGCTAACAAAGACAAAATCGCCGTCGATAGCGGTCTTAACGACCTGCTGGGAAACATCATCCAGAACGATAGAAACCGCTCCGGCAGGGGGTTGAACAGGTCTTCAACGGACGCCGCCCCCGAACCTATTGAAACCGCAGAGCGAACGACAACGCAAAGCGATTATGACAATAACACAATATTGCAATACGACAATATGACAGACTTAGAAGATGCAAACGAGAGCGAAAAGACGGTTGCGCCGAAACGCAACGCAACAAAGACCTCCACGTCAGCCCAGTCGAAACTCCAGGCAAGAAAGGCGCAAGCCATGGCTCTGGCGAAATCGCCTACCACGACGGTCACCCTGCGTATTCCTCATGCCCTGAACGAGTGGATCGACGAATACGTACACAGGTCATGGCCCCTTAAAATCAAAAAACAAGAGATGGTAGTGGAAGCGTTGCTCCTACTATACACGCGACGAGGCAGGGTAGGAGACGAGATACTTGAGACGGAAACGTCGCCTGACACAGAGACCTGACGTCGCTCTGTTCCGTCCAAAAGCCTCGCGCTTTGGGGAGACGCAGCTCACGCTTTGGGGAGACGCAACTCACGCTTTGGGGAGACGCAACTCACGCTTTGGGGAGACGCAACTCACGCTTTGGGGAGACGCGCCCTTGCGGACCAGAGGGCGATTCCTATCTCAAAACACCCTTTTTTTGCGCTCTTTTGGACTCGTATAGAATCTTTATACATATATAGACTCGCTAGACTCTAAAAATGGGCGCGTTTTCTATACTGTACATAAATGATTCACGCTCCTATCCTTAGCTCGCCCAAACAGTCAGGGGGGGGAGAGCCTCACCCTGCAAGCGTAACGGTCTATACGCTGAGTTAAAGAAGATGAGCGAAACACGAAACGCTAATTCCATAGAAAGGGGTTGTGACGACCCGCAAGGAGCGTCTCTTCCGACAAACGCCATGAAGATTGCAGAAACGCTTCCAGTCGACGCTCCCAGCGAAGATGCCATCAATATCCTCCGTTCGGAGACGGCGCTATCCCGGTTCCCGATTCATCGGCTAGCTAATCGAGGGATTGTTAATATCGAAATCCGCCGGAAGGACGCGCAGGGATCGGTAACGTTTCTCTGGGAGGTTTCTCATAACAGTCGTTACGGTCAACCCGGCCCGCTTGCCTATAAACTGGACACGCTCGTTATTAACCGTCGCATCGACGAGGCGGGGCGACCTGTGCCAAAATTGCTACGGCTCGGCAGTCTCGCCGAGATAGCGCGGGAATTGGAGTTAGGCGCAGACACGAATAAGGTCAAACGCGCTCTACGCCAGAACGCCTTCGCCGGAATTACCGCGAAAACCGCCTACCGCGCATTAGACGGCAGCCAGCGTTCTTTTGAATTCAGCGATACGCGCTACGGACTTATTCTCACAGGCGAACGCCTTCCGAGCGGAGCGAAGGCGGACGCCGTGTACCTTATTTTTCATGACCTTTATCTCGAAGTCTTAAACAACGCTCCCCGTCGCCCTCTGGATTACGACTATTTACGAGACCTCTCGCCCGCTCCGCAACGCTTTTATGAAATCATCAGCTACGAAATATTTCCCGCAATAAAATTTGGTCATCGCGCGAAACTGCCTTACTCCGAGTTTTGTGAATACTCTACATTGACACGCTACTTTGAGTTTGAACAGGTCAAGAAACAGATGTACAAAATACATCTTCCGCATATTAAGGCAGGTTACATCTCCAGAGTCGAGTATGAAACGACTACCGACAAGGAGGGTGAAGCGGACTGGAATATGCTCTACACTCCTGGAGAAAAGGCGCGCTTCCAACAACTCGTATTCGACTTTGGAATCATCAGCGGAAGGAAGGAGCGAATGTTTCGCT
The DNA here is from genome assembly GCA_026392135.1 of Armatimonadota bacterium. Classification (GTDB taxonomy): domain Bacteria; phylum Armatimonadota; class Chthonomonadetes; order Chthonomonadales; family Chthonomonadaceae; genus CAIJLM01. Next base: position 15,486 of record JAPLCR010000364.1, on the reverse strand, counting down.
CCAAACCTTCGCCTCAAAAGAGCGGAGCCGTCGCCCCGCGCGCCCTTCCATTAGAACTTCCGTTATCGCCCGTAGAGCCGCCCTCAAATCAAAAAGCGATTAGCCTCGTAAAGCATTTTTATAAAAAGCGATACGGTCAGGAGCAACCTCCGAGTTCGAGAGAGATCGCGGAGGCGGAGCAGTATCTAGCGGAGGACGAGACCTGGGCGCATTTTCTGATAGAGTTCACTTCAAAACAGGGCAAAGAGAAGGACGGGTTTCCTAATGACTTCGGCGGCGTCAAAAAGCTGGTGGCTCAAGCGAGAGAGCCTTACGACGCAAAACGTAAACAGAAGGAGGTCATCTCCCTTAAAAAGACCCGCCAAAGCCACCTGGAAGCCCATCAGAGCGCGTATCACGCCTTTTTAGGGGAACTTCTAGGGGGGAGGCTCGAATCCTCGCTCCCAGAGGCGTTTAGAGTGTTTACTGAGCAGGAGGAGAGGACGCGTCGTTTCTACAGAGTTCGAGCGCATAAATCAGAGCGAGCGGCGGAATCGCTTGCAGATTTTGATAGAGAAGCAGTTCGGATTGCACGGCTTCTCGCTTTTATTGACCAGAATCCAAAATGCGGCATCCCTGATTTCTGGCAGTGGGATGAAAAAATCAACCAGACTCCTTTCGCCTCCCAACCTCGCGATTAGCCAACGCGGGATTCCATCGTCGCCCAAGAGTTTAGGCGCCTCTCCCCGCACCAGGCTTGCTACCTTCAGGGGCGATGCCGCCCGCACTCTCGGTGGAGACCCTAAAGGGTATTCGTCAGAGAGGAGACGGTTTTAATCGGGCGATGCGAACCGAACTCAAGCAGTTCGTTGCGTACTAGGCGCGATGCACTGGCATCGCTCTGATAGCGGTAGACCCGCGCTACTCCTCACAGACCTGTTCCCGTTGTAGTCGCTGCGAACGCGCCAACCACAAGACACAAGAGCGGTTTTTATGCCTCCGCTGTGGCTTGCAGGTCAACGACGACTATAGCGCCGGGTTGAACCTGAAGGCGCGGGGCGAACTGTCAGCCGCCCTAATGTTCCGAGAGGAAGCGCACCCTTCCAATTGGGGACAAGCCGTCTACCTTTAGCCGACGGATGTTGACTCTTGCGCGAACGACTGAGAGGGAAGGGGAGCAGGTACGAAAAAAGGCGTTCTATCGATATAGAACGCCCAATGTGTGACAAATGTATTCAGTAGCGTTACTGCATACTTCACGCTGGCGAGGCTTAAAGTCGCCTTTCAGGCTCCCTTCCGAAACATAGCGCAGGCTCCAGTTCGTCTCCGTCTTCCTCCGACTCGTCCAACTCAATACGGATTGCGTCCGCTATTGTTTGTCGGAAGGATGCGGGAACGCTCTCCGGATCCTCCAGTATAGGAACCGCTTTTCTTAAGAGCGTATACAGTCGAGTCGTAATGTTCCCTGCATTCGTGACGACAATCTCAAGGGGTTCATCGCCTTCGCCATCTGGCGCATCCTCCAATTCTACCAATACGGCTTGTTCGTTCACTATAGGTTCTCCTTGTGGTTGTGGAGAGTAAAAAGCGATAAGCCTCCTACCCTCAAAGCGCCCGTTACCAGCGACAGCCGTTTGGAGCGAGGGCTCCTTCCGAGAAGTCGCATCCTATGTCGCTCTCCCCCCAGTCCATAAGCTCCTCAAGCCAGTTTCGCTCTTCGTCGTCATCCGCAAAACCAATCTGGACAGATATGGGAGGCGGGTTGGGAGGGGGTGGTAACAGCCCCGTCAGGGTAAGCGGCGTTTCATGAGAAGGCGGCGCAATAGCCATATCTTCTCTCCTTTCTGTGTGCAAAGTTCCTGGTTGGATAAGATAGCAATCTCATCCAGAATTAGCGTAAAAAGGAGAGGACCTGAGAGCAATCTGCATTGCGTGGAAGCGCCAAACTCGCTAAGAAAAATCCCGACGTAGCGATACGTCGGGAAGAGATAGGCGCACTCTCAATATGCCTGTGTTTTGCGCGTTCTTCGCGCCGGTTTCTTCTCTGGCTCTGGAGGTTTGGCAGGAAGGGCTATGAGGCTTGCTTCTGTCCACCTCCGAGCGTACCGACAACAAATACCAATCACAATGCGCTGTTCTCCTTGCAGTGCGATTTGCCTATGCGCTCCACTCTCCAAATCTTTGCCCGCCTTCTCAGGGTCTTCGTAGAGGGTTCCGAGAGGGAAGAGAGTTCCACTCGCGTGTCGAATACAGACAGTGTAGAGTCCTGCGTAAGAGTCTGCGCTCTTGGGGCTCAGTTGTGGAACTCCCATCGTTTTCAAGTCCTCTCCTGTTGGCGGCGTTTTGCGCCGCATCTCCTTCTGTTCCGCTAGTTGCGCCAACCGAAAGGCTTGCGGCGCAAGTTCCTTTCCCTTTTCCTCAATGCCGTTTACGCCTCCTATCAGAACATCGCTGTGCCAGATTCGTTGACAGGCGGGAGAGCCAAATTGGTACTTGTGGGACTTCGCTCCGTATCGGGTGTAGGTCACGTTGCAATCCGCTCCACTGGGCAAACTGACCGCAAAAGTATGCTCCTTTACGGCAGGAAACGAGGCGACTCTGGAGCCGTTTTGCCGGACGCCTCCGCCAACCGCTTCTCGCTCTTCAGGGGTGAGCGTCACCCACTTCACGAACTTCATATCGACACCGCCTCTCTGTACATACCGTAGGCGTTTGCAGAGAGCGCCTCTCGAATCTCCGAGGGCAGTTCCGAGAGACAGGAGGGCGCTATTCGGTGCGCCTGTAGTACGGCTTCCCCGCTCTCTCTGTCCACAACCACAATCTCAACCTCATTGGCGTTGGAGTAGATGTTTTCCAGTACGCCTCCCCGCGCTTCAATCACCACTTGAGACATCATGCTTCGCTCCTTTCAGTCCTCTATTGTCAGGTTCCAACGAGACCTCATTTCGGTTTCTCGTTATGAAATCAGCATAGTTCTTAGAGCATTGGCGGGCGACTCGCGTTGCGTGTAAGCAACGGCAATTGCTGACAAGACCTCCTCCCGGATACCTTGTAGGAGTACAGAGGGTTCGCCCTCTTGATATGTTGACAACTTGAACTTTAGGAGGTTTGACACACTATGTCCTGTCTATTGAACCGTTTCAAAGCCGCTAGGAGAGTAAGTACGCCTATCATCGCCATTCGCACTCCCGACCCGGCTTCCACAATCGAAACGCTTGTTTGCGGTTTTGAGGAGAACCCGCCTCCCTTCCTTCAGTGGGATGTTATTCGCGGTCTCGCTAGCGTTAATGAGGCGGGAAACTCCGCACTAGCTCTGTTTGGAGCAGAGGCGATAGAGGTAAGCCAGAACCCGGTAGAAGCGTTGGTATTGGCGGAGAAACTGCCGGAACGCACTATCCTGTTTCTCCACAACTCTCACAGGTATACGGAGCAACCCGCTATCGCGCAAGCTATCTGGAACCTGAGAGACCTGTACAAGAGCAACAAGAGGACTCTGGTTCTCTTGTGTCCCGCTCTCTGCCTGCCCGCTGAACTGGTGCAGGATGTCTGGGTTCTGGAAGAGACTCTGCCTAACTCAGAACAGTTGGCTAACCTTGTCCGCGCTCAGTACGAGTGCGCTCAAGTCACGAACTCGCTTCCCGAACTTTGTTCGGAAACCGTGTTTCATGCGGTGGACGCAACGATTGGCTTGTCCGCCTTTCCTGCGGAACAGGCTATCGCCCTCTCCATAACTCCGGGTGGTCTGGACATTCCCTCCCTCTGGGAGCGGAAACGACAGATGATTGAACAGACTCCGGGACTCTCCGTGTGGCGAGGGGGCGAAACTTTCGCTGACATAGGAGGAGTGCAGAACGCGAAGACCTTTCTCACCCGCCTAGTGAACGGCAAAGAGCCGCCTCGCGCTGTCGTCTTCATTGACGAAATCGAGAAGGCTCTGGCGGGTTCCATGGGTGACAGTTCCGGCGTATCGCAGTCCTTTCTTGGAACCTTGCTCTCATGGATGCAGGACAAAGAGGCGCAGGGCTGTATCTTTCTGGGACCTCCCGGCGCGGCGAAGTCGGCGGTGGCGAAAGCTATAGGAAACACGACGGGTATCCCCACCATCTCCTTTGATCTCTCTGGCATGAAAGCCTCGTTGGTGGGAGAGAGCGAAACGAACTTGAGGATGGCTCTGGACGTGGTTCAGGCGGTCTCTCAGGGACGCGCTCTGTTTGTCGCCACTTGCAACTCTCTCTCCGCTCTCGCTCCTGAGATACGAAGACGGTTCAAGGAGGTGACCATGTTCTTTGACCTGCCCGACAGCGAAGAGCGCACGGTTATCTGGGACATCTATCTCAGCAAGTACGGCGTTTCGTTGGAAGGAATGGAAGATGAGAACCTCGTCCTACCTCCAAACGAGGGTTGGACGGGCGCGGAGATAAAGCAGTGTTGCGAGTTGGCGTATCGGCTGGACTGCTCGCTTTTAGAAGCGTCCGCCTACATCGTTCCCGTAAGCAAAAGCGCCGCAGACCAGATTGAGGGCTTGAGAAGTCAGGCGCAGGGACGATTCGTCAGCGCGTCGTATCCCGGCGTATTTGACAAGAACCACGCCAACTCACCCGCTGGAACTCGCGCCTTTGGCAAAGAGTAATGAGGGTGACAGACATGACACTCAATATCGTAGGCGCATGGGCGTTTCCCTCCTCGTCCGGTTCCACCACCTACGAAACGACTCTGGACGAGGTAGCGACCCTCTCGTGCAACTGCCCTGGCTTTATCTTTAAGAAGGCGGGGCAGACGCGGGGTTGCAAACACACACGGCAGGTCGCTCCCTTTGTGGAGAGCGTTCTGCTGGGAAAACTCACCGCGCACGAGGTGGCGGAGAGACTGGGAATAGCGGGAAGTAGTCCGCCCATTCCGGTAGTCTCTTCTTCCTCCGCGCCAAAGACCAAACCTGTCGCCTCTTCCTCTTCCAAAACGGAGAAGAAGGGGCGGCTCATTGACTTCGAGGAGTAGGTAAATCCGCTACGCCACGATTTATACAGAAAGGAGTTCCGCCATGAGCCATGTGGCTACGGTGGAGGTGCATATCAAGGACTTGGAGGCGTTGAAAGCCGCCTGCAAGACTTTGGGACTTGAGTTTGTGGAAGGTCAACAGACTTTTCGCTGGTACGGCAGACACGTCGGAGACTATCCTCTTCCTGACGGCTTTACCGCCGAGGACATGGGGAAGTGCGAACACGCGCTACGTCTCCAAAACAACGCTCAAGCCTACGAGGTCGGGGTCGTGAAACGGCGTGACGGCAAGCCCGGATACACCCTTATGTACGACTTCTGGGCGGGAGGGTACGGGTTAGAGGAAGCGATTGGCAAGCAAGCGGGTCGCCTTCGTCAGCAGTACTCCGCTCAGGTCGCTACGAAACAGGCGAGAAAGCAGGGCTACCGGGTTACGCAGTCTATGCAACAGGATGGCTCTCTGCGACTCGTCTGCACGAAGAGATAGGAGTTATTCATGGAGACGATAGTTATCACGATAGACAAAGACGCTGAAGTGAAAGTCGAGGTTCAGGGACACACAGGCTCTGGATGCGTCGCCCTCACGGAAGGCATTGAGAGAGCGTTAGGAGAGACCACCAAAGATGAGAAGACGAAAGAATACCAGCAACGGAACCAACAACGCCTGCCTGCTCGAAATCGCGCCTGACGGAACTCTCACGTTCTTGTGGGACGATGGCCTTGGTTCGTTGCTACATCTCGGCGAAGGATCACTCCAACGCGCTTCCCATATCGAACCACAGGGAACAGAGTGGGTTGCGGATTTGAGTCCGGTAGGCGGCCCCACATTAGGGACTTTTCCGATACGGAACGACGCTCTCATTGCAGAGCGCGGCTGGTTGCAACAACACGGGTTCGGGAGGAGTGTCAGCTCTCAAACCCAAAACGAAAGACCTGACACGAAAGGACATGAGACAGGATGACAACGACAACATTGGAAGCTCCAACGGCTTCCAAACCGACCAAGGTAGAGAAAAACGGCGCTCCTCCGCCTATTGTATTGAGCGTCGCGCATACGCAGGAACCCGCCTCCATTCCCCCGCCTGCAATGCCTGATACAGCCGCTCCCGACCTGTTTGAGAAGGCTATCTGTCTTGCGGTATCCCTCCGAAAACCGGGCAACCGTCGAAAACTCTCCGCAAGTCTTGTGGATGTGGATGCGGATAAAGACCTCATTTCGGCGCAGAAGATTCTCCTCTCCTGCGAACACCTCAAAACGATAGACCACTACGACGGAGAGATTCGACGCTATCTCTACACGAGATGCCTTCCCGGGAGTCTACCTCGTTCCGCTGGGAATGGTCGAGGAGGTAGAAGCGAAACTCAACGCCTTCGCAGAAACGAGAAAACAACTCGTAGGAGCGTTCGTTACCGCCTATCCTTCGCTCATCGAGGAGGCGCAAAAACGGCTACGAGCGGCGTTTAACCAGAGCGACTATCCCTCTAGCGAGAGGATGGAAGCAAACTTCCGCATGGAGTGGAGGTATATCGCCTTCTCGGTTCCGGGAACGCTCAAGACCGTCAGTCACGAAATGTTCCGCAAAGAGCAGGAAAAAGCGCAACGCCAGTGGGCGGAGGCGTTGGACGAGGTTCGAGCTCTCCTTAGAACCCACCTCTCGGAACTGGTTCAGCATCTGGTGGACAGACTGAGCGGGAACGATAAGGGCGCGAAGCCGAAAGTCTTCAAGAACACGCTGGTCACGAACATGACGGAGTTTCTGGAGACCTTCGACGCGAGGAACCTCACCGACGACACGGACTTGGCGAACGTCGTCAAGCGAGCGAAAGACCTCTTGAGCGGTGTGGACGCGCAGACCCTGCGTACCTCCACCGCATTGCGAGCCTCTCTCCATGAGGGGTTCTCCAACCTCAAGGGGACGCTGGATACTCTCGTCGTCTCCAAGCCGACGCGAGCGATTAGTTTCGAGGAGGAGTAGCTCAGGCTACCCGCCTCTCAACACAATACAGTTTGTACCCACTCCGAGCGGTTCCGTCATTCCTGACCGAGCCGCTCTTTTCTTGCCAGAACGAAAGGATGGAAAACGATGCGCGTGAAAGAGTGTTACTATATGCGCCTTGATTCCCTCATGATGGCGCATGAGAGTTTCAGCCACGAGGCGAAGGACGGAACGCTGAGGGCTTGGGACGTTACCGAGGGCAACGCGATTGTGAGAGATGGTAGACATACTGAAACCTTCTCTCTTGTAGAGCATGGCGTGACGCGAGAGAAGATAGACGCGATATACAACAATCTGGATTGGGAGTACGCAAAAACGACCGACATAACGGAACCGCTCCTGTTCGCGCCGTTTCAGGGAGAGATTCTGCAACTAGATGGATGGCATCGCCTATCCCGCGCTTGCATGGAGGGTATTGCTGAGTTGCCGATGTACCTGCTGACGGAAGAGGAGGCGGAACGTATCCAGTGGCTCTGCCTACCCTCAAAATACGCGAAGAAGTGACCCTTCTCAAAACGCCATACCCTACAAGACTAGGATATGGCGTTTTCTGTACTCTCTCCCAAATTTGGCGGAAACACACCGGGGCGCCTTCTTGCAACACAACCCCCAGTCGGGGTATTTATCCCGTCAAAATCGCAGAGAATCTTTGATTTTGAGAACATAACTTCGTGAGTTGGGGCTACAACGCCAAAACTCTTCTTGACAGGGTAAATTTTAGAGCCTAAAGTCACACTGGCTTTAATATGAACCCTGCTGGATAGTAGTCAAATGTGCGCCGACATAAAAAGTGTACGGTAGTGAATTGCTTGTAGACATTTTCGGGCGCTCCCGCAAAAAACTTTGCAAAATATCAAAAAAATCGGCAAACAGGGCGAAATATGCCCGTTTTTTTACGATAGGTTTACGATGGACGGATATAATAGGGCAGATCCCGCTCAATGACGGAGTACGGAATCTACATTTCGAATGACAGTTGAGAAAGGGTAAAGGAGATTGCAACCCTCCGAGACGCCTTAAACAGGGCGCTTCTCGTTCACCATGACGGTATTGTCGCTCAAGAACAGTTTACGCTTTCCCACTTCGTGGCTCTTCTGGATAACGGCTTCCTCACTCCCATCCGGCCCGGCTGGTATTTTATGAACTACCCCGCTCACGTAGAGAGCTTAACGAGATGGCGGAGATGCTACTGGAGTTTCGTGTCCTTGTACGTGCCACGTAGATGGGGAGAGGACTACTGCCTCAACGCGGAAGCCTCGCTAGGCTTGCTCACACTAGGCGACCCGCCTAAAGACCTGACTATTTTAAGGCGCAAACCCGGCGTATATCGCATTGAACTCTGCTTTGACGATACCCTGCACATACGCGGAGAGAAGAACTTTCCGGCTCAGGTGGAATACGCGCGGGGCGTTCCCGTCATGGAAATACATGAGGCGCTGGCGCGGGTTCCGAACACGTTCTTCCAGAAATCAAGAGGCATCGCTCATTGCGCTATCCGTCGCGTACAGGACATGGAGAGCCTGGTTGAAACGCTTGAGGCGCATGGAAAGCGTCGCCGAGCGGAGTGGATTGTCAGGGAGCGGAGCCGTCTGGATGCGGAACTGCAGGAGGAGCGACTTCTCTACCAAAAGGAGCGGGAGAGCGCTTCAGGTTTGGAACGCGCCCGCTCCGCGATAGAGTGAACTCTAGATGTCGCTCTGTTTGAAAATCCTTTTACCATCCTCGCTGTAGGTGTAGGTTATGCGTTCGCCTGAGCTAAAGACCGCCCCGAGTAAGCGAGTGCGCGTACTGTCATACGTGAAGGTAGTGATATCCGGCGCTACGTCCTCTTCGCCTGGGGGCGTAGCATAGTCGGAGGGGTAGTTCAATAGAACCTCGCTACTCATTATCGTCGTAATACGATGCTGAGCGTCGTATACATAGGTCGTCAGCGATGTTCTCACAATTTGGTCCATGGTCACTCTCCTTTTTCGTCCTTTGTTGAAGTCGCCAAATCTACGAAGGGTCTGTTGGCAGGAGAGGCGTTTATACGTCTCATCCCGCTTTTAGCCGCGCCTCTCACCCCCTTACCCGGAGTGGGTTCTCAGGCTAAGGCTTGGCTTGCCCGCCTTCTGCACGAGCGCCTCAATATGGACTTCTGCGTTGGTTCCCGTTCTGTCCCACACTCCGCCTGTGTAGTCGTAACCGTAGTCGCAGGTGCGGAGCCATACCAACTTGTGGCGGGGCAGGGGGCTAAGGATGTCCGTGAACCGGATGCTTGCAGGAGACCAGCTCTCGCTCTTGTGCGCCGTGAACGTCCAGCGGTGAGCGGGGTTGAAGCGGCTGGGCCAGAACCCCTGCTCGTACAGGTCTTCATCCGGCACGACAATAAGGAGATACCCGCCGGGACGCAACACCTCCCACCATCTCAGTAGAGCGCGTTGCGGGTCGGGAAGGTCTTCGAGACAGTGGCTTGAGTAGACCCAGTCGAAACTCTCCGAGAGCAGTCCCGGTAGCGTCTGCGCGTCTCCCTGCTCTCTGTCCCACCGCAGACAGTGAGGAGTTACGGGGTCGTCTCCGCACCCTATGTCTATGCCATCGCCGACGAGATACTTCTCAAAGTAGCCTTCGCGAACCCGTCTACTCTGCGCCTTCCGTGATTCCTGTCCCATGCTCCCTCCTTAACTCTAAAGCGTACAGCGCGTTTAAGACCGCCTGCGCCGTTATCTGACAAACGCTCCCCTCCGCCTGTAGATAGACCGCATTGGGGTTGCACGGATAGATAGCGTCGTAGGCGGGAATATACTCCGTTCCGTATAGCCCCACCGCAGGAACCCCCAAACTTCCCGCTATCCACATCGGTCCCGAATCTATCCCGATGTAACAGCGACACTCCGAGATGACTTTCGCGGTCTCGACCAGCGTGGTCTCTCCCCTCAAATCCAGAACGCCTTCGACCGGGGCGCCGGGATTCCCTATGAGCGCGACCTCATTCTCTCCCAGCGTCTCCACAAGTTTCGCCGCTTCGTCCCAACTCCACGCTTTGGACGAGGCTATCGCGGGGTCGTTGTGCAGGACTACCTTGCCTCTCGCTTCGTCGGGAATCGGCACATCCGGCGGAAGGGCTACCTCCGTGCGCTTGTCTACCGGACCGGGTACGCCTATGGAGTAAGCCAGTTCGTCTATCTGGTGCGCGTACTCCCACCAGGGATGTCTCTTGTGACGCGGACGGGTCTCCAGAATCAGGTCGTGCCTGCGTTGCTCCTCCACCTCGTCCTCGCCTCTCAAATCGAAGTTCCAGCCCAACTCCCAAAGTGGATACCACTCCGGCTTCATGCGCTCAAAGTAGAGTTCCGTCTGAAACACTCTGTCCACAAAGGGCAGTCCCGCAAGGAGAGGTTCCATCCCCCCGTAGCGTTTGGAGATAGCGAACGTAAATTCGCTATCGGGGAACAACTCCTTTACGCGCCTCGCCACCGCCGTGTACATCACGATATCGCCTATCTGCCCCAGCAGACCGCCGTAGATACGCAGGGGAGCGAGAGCGGCGTTAGCCAGTCCCGGAGGCGGCGGTTGCGCGGTCTCCCAGATCATCTTCCGCCCTCATGCCGTTCCTGAGCGGCGAGAGCCTGTTTGAGATTGGCTATCTGCTCTTTCGTGGGTTCATGCGCGGGATCCAGGACAAGGGCGTACTCCATCCAGAGAAGCGCCGTTCTCAAGTCATTGCGGCGAATGGCGCTCACGCCCAGATAGTACGCCGCTTCCGCTACCCCGCGTTGGTTCAGGAAGGCGAGGTGCGTCTCCGCCTCCGTCTCACGCTCGGAACGAACGAGGAGACGCGCCAGATGCAGACGCGGAGCGAGCGCTTCCGGGTCGCGCTGGACGCACTGTAGGAGAAACGCCTCATGCTCCTGCGCTCCGCCCGTCTTGTCTACAAACTGGAGTCCCATCGTCACCCAACTCTCGCTCATCCCCTCGCGCTGGCGAACCGCTTCCATAGCCTCCTGCACTGCGGGGAAGTCCTCTCGCTGGAGCGCGTTCTGAAACAGTTCAAACGCGCTGGGCAGGAACTCCGGCATACTCTCCAACGCCTTGCGCCAGTGCGCCTTCGCCGTCTCGTAGTCGTCTAGCAGGAGGCACACTCCCGCTAGATTATGCAGGGTCTTGTATCCCAGTATCCCCTTGTCGACGCTCGTGAAGTAGCCCGATATGTCCGCGCAGAGGACGCGCTCGTAACACGCTTTCGCCTCCGCGTAGCGTTGCAGAGAGCTCAGCATGTGCGCCAGATGAAAATTCAGTTCGGGGTCGTCGGGCGTAATGGCGAGCCCTGCGTTCAGCGTGTCGAGGCACCTGTCCGTCTCTTCCCGCTCCCGGTAGGAGACGGCGAGGAGCGCGTAGGCTTTGCGAACGATGGAATCGCCAGGATCTGCTACCTCGAGACATTTTTCCAACCAGAGAATCGCCTCCTCATGCTCTCCCATGTAGTGATGCGTCATGCCTAAGCAGAAGCGAACGAAGGGGTGGTCAGGGCGCTCCTGTAGCTCCAGATGGAGGATTGTCATGTCCCTCTCCCGCTTCCGCGCCTGTCCTTCCGGCGTGGTGTCGTAGCCGGAGTGGAGGACGACGGCGTTGCACCGCGCTATCTCGCCCCCGATACGACTCAGGGAGGGAAGTATCTGCTCATGGATGCGCCCCTCGAAACAGACTCCTTCGACGTTGCGAACGAGTTTAACGTGGTCTACACGGGTTCCGCCGTGCGAGGTTCCGTCCTCGACGAACTGTACGGGAATGACGAACCCGACGATATGAGGAGGCGCGTTCTGCGCCGCGCTGAGTATCTCCCGCGCCGACTCAGGAGGAACGGTGTCGTCCGCGTCCACCCAGAGTATCCAGTTTCCCGTTGCATGGCGCAAAGACTCGTTTCTCGCCTCCGCGAAGTTGTTCGTCCATGTGAAGTGATAGACCTTCGCGCCGAACCGCTCCGCAATGGCGACGGTGTTATCCGTAGAGCCTGTGTCCACAACGATAACCTCGCCAGCCCACCCTCGGAGGCTCTGAAGGCAGTCGCCCAGAACCCGCTCTTCGTTCTTGACAATCATGCAGATAGAGATGAGAGGCGTGGCGACGCGGAAGGCGCGCGAGATGCGTAGCCCCCCTCGACGCGGCGTTTCGCTCTCAGGGGCGGGCGCGGGAGGCGACGGAAGAGCAGGAACGGGCGTTGGTTTCCGTTGGGCAAGCGGAAGTAGCTCCCTGAGAGCGTACAGGCGTTTGAGAACGATTTCGGCGGCATGATCCCACGTCCAACCCTCCTCAACGCGCTTTCTAGCGCACGCTCCCCGTCGTTTCGCATCCGTCCGGTTCTCGTAGACTTCGCGCATCTGGCGAGCGAGGTCTTGCGGATTTATCTCCAGCATCCAGGTCTCGCCCACGCACTCCCATCTATCTACGCGATTGCCGCCCAGCGGGCGACGTTCGGCGGCGCGATACGGTTGCACCAGACAGTCCGCCGTCGCGTAGAGGGAGGCGAGGCTCTCCGGCGCGATGTCTTCTTCCGTGTAGACAATAGCGGGGGGGTCTGTGTTGGCGAGGAGTTCTTGTATCTTCTCGCGGTGGTTCGCGCCCCGATAGAAGGTCTCCGTTCCCATGTCCTTAATGACAAGGCAGACGTTGTCCTCTGGCGCAAAGGCGTTCAGGTAGGCGGTAAGCAGGATGTCGATGCCTTTTCGCCAGAGCGTGCCGCCGACAAACAGGAAAATAAAGGGCTGACCGCGCTCCTCTTTTTGTTTGTGGAACCGCTCCGCTCCCGCCTCCTTCTCAAACACGTAAGGCGGAACTTTTGGATGGAACAACTCAATATCCACGCCAAGAGGCAAAAGGACGAGACGCTCTTCCGGGATGCCAGCGGCGCGATAGAGAGAACGGACTGTCTCGGAGTAGCACCAGACCTCGCTCACGGTTTCCAGTATGGGCGGTATCCACGCTTTCGGGAGGGAGCCGTACTCCCACGCCTGAATCAGGACGAAATGTCCTTCCGGGGGCGGCGGAGCGAGAAGAGGCGGAAAGGAGTGTCGGACGTGTATCTCCGCAGGGCGCGACAGAGGAGCCTGATACCGCTCCGCCAGAGGCTGAAACTGCGGATGCTCCGTCGCGACGAAGGTATCCGGTTGTGTGGGAAGGAGAGAGAGTTCCGCCTTCCCTGTCTTGAGGAGCGCGAGACAGAGTTCCCGATTGACGTGCGCGAGGCTGTGCCACGTCAGTTGCGCCCCCTCCCAGCGCATTGCGAAGGGAGTTGTCGACCGTGAGTTCGGAGGCGAAGCGCCCTCCCTCAAGGTCTCCTCTCGCTCCATTCCTTCCAACATCTGCAAGGCGAGAGAGAAGACCTCTTCCGCGGTGGTTGGAACCTGCATTTCGCTCGGCTGTAGCAGACTCTCCTTGTCGCGCCGCTCGTACAGTTTTGCGTACTGCTCAAAGCGGTAGAACCCTGCAAAAAAGGAGTAGATAAACCCGTGAACGCCATCCTGACACGCCTGCATACGGTCGTAGTAGGTGTGGAAGTCGCCAACGAACTCCTGAAGCGCCCCCGTCCAGCGGTACTCTCTGCCGTCCCGGTGCATATTGAGGGCTTCGCCGTCCGTGTAGCGGTTCATCTTGTCGATATAGTGGCTCACGCTGTCGTAAGAGTAGTGGATAAGGGCGAGATCGGGGTTGTCAGCGGGGAAGTGAACACTCTTTCCGTCTACGATGGCTCCGGAGTGGAGGCGGGCGTTGAAATAGAAACGCCCGTTCTTGAAGAGGCGCGGAGCGGTGTATCCCGGATAGAGGCATCTGAGCCAGTGTCCGGCGAAGTGATGCCGAAACGGGGGAACGACAGCCTCGAAGTTATCGCCCTCCGTAAGCGCTATCCGGCGTAGGGCTTGTCCCAGCGCCTTGGGAACCCGTTCGTCCGCGTCTAGGTAGAATATCCACCTGTAGCGTGCGAGCATGGCGGAGACGTTCCGAGCGCGGTCGAAGTTGGGGATAAGCGGATGCGCGACAATCTCGGCGCCCCGCTCCTTTGCAATCTCAAGCGTGCGGTCGCCGCTCTCCATATCGCAGACAAGGACCTGATCCGTCCATCCTTGCAGGGATTCCAGACACGCTTCCAGACGGCTCTCTTCGTTACGAGTGTGGACGATAGCGGTAATCCCCTCGTAGAAGTCGAGCGCCTGCATCTGGCGAAGGAGCGGTTCGTCGACAGGCTGTCCCTTGAGGACGCACAGAATATGCTCTCGCTCTCCGTGTTGAGGGTCGCCGTAGTAGCGAAGCTCCTCTCTCTGGAAAGGCGCGAGTATCTCCCGCCACACCTCTAAGGTCAGGAGCCGCTCGTCTCCCGACTCCGGCTCGTAGGGGTAGTAGACGGAGGGAACGGAGAAGACGATCCAATCGGCAAGCGCGACCTGCTGAGCGAGCGCGGCTCGAATCTGCGGGGCGGTGAAGTGTTCCAACACCCCTTGATGATGGATGACGTGGTAACGCGGCGGTTGGGAGCGGTACAGATGGAAGAGGTCTCCGGATAGGAATCGGGCGTCGCCTTTGAGAAAGGAGTTGACCAGTCCCGCCCTCTCCACAATCTCTGGCGATTTATCTACGCCTTCCGCCCGTATGCCGCGTTGAGAGAGCCATATCGCGTTAAAGCCGTATCCTATCCCCATCTCGCAGGTTCGCCCGTCTTGAGGACAGAGACGGAGTATCGTCTCCAGATACTCCAACATAAAGGGAGATTGGGGGAGGGCATGAAAGCGCGCTTCGACCTCCTCCAGAGGCGTAGCGGAGTAAAACTGTTCCCATTTCTGACGAACATCCATATTGAGATACTTTCCTTCCAGATGCGCGAGACGCTACAAGCGCAAATAAAATGGACTAGGCGAGAAGCAATCGAGGATTGCACCCCGGATGCCATGCTGAGGATAAAACAGTCATTCTACACAGATGCTCTCCTCTCCTTCTTAACAGTACGCAACTTCGGACGAATTATCGTCACGCTCCGCTGTAACACATTTCTTTGCCGATAACGTAAAAATATTTCATGCCTGGCAGGAATCCACGCCCTATAGAGTGAATGTCCGAGAAGGAGACTGATATGGAACTAGAAGAACTTGATATTGAGGTATTGCACCCCGAACAGGGCGACGAGGTGAACGGCATCCAACCCATTCAAGCCCGCGTCTATTTCAAAAACCTGCTGAACGACAAAGACCGAACCAGGCTTCTGGACATCGCCGCCTACTCCATGACATGGAGCGTGGACGACGAAAAACAGAGCCAGATGCAACGCACTTATGGTAAGGAGGGAGACCACTTCAGGGCGAACCTTGATACGACGCAATGGAAATGGAACTTCTCCGGATGCTATCGGATTAACATTCGGGCGGAGATACCGGAACTCGGAGTTCTCCTCGCCACCAGAGATATCGCGACGCCAAACCGCTGGAAAGAGTGTCCCGCAGGAGATACCCTCACGCTCGCCGAGCGACGCAAGTTTCAAGAAGGGTGGGCG
>JAPLCR010000362.1:14074-18691 GCA_026392135.1 Armatimonadota bacterium | reverse complement strand
CCTAAGAAGATCGCGGGGATTGTCGCGGAGATGCTGACAGAGCGGCAGATGTTTGTGCGCCGCCTACGCGAGGGAGGCGAGTTCTTCGGCTATCTCAAGGAGCGGGGTGTACAGGTGAAGCAACGCAAGCAGGAGGCTATTGCCAACCGATAGCGGCAAACGTATCTGGCAACATCAATAAGGTAGCGATGCTTTTTACGTTACTTGTATCAATCCCTCTTCCCAACCCTTGGGAGAGGGATTTGTCTATAGGCTCTGGAACGTACAGGAGAGGAGTTTCGACGTGAAATACACTAGGCTCTATACGAAAGCGACTCAAACGTGCCTTTTTTTGCTTTTGACTTTACAGATGGCTATAGGCACTGGAAAGGCTCAAATGATATACCCGACACCACACAAAAAAATTATCGAATTTGGCTGGGACATATCCTCGCCCGCCTACCTGCGCGATAACATTCGCGAAATGGAGAAGCGTCCCTTTCATGGGGTAGCGATTCGACTGCCGGAGGATGTAGGTGGGGGTAATATATTCGATGTACAGAAGTGGGGGAAAACTACAGAGACAGCCCGTGAGCGCGAACTCAAGACTCTTGCCGCTATCCCGCAAAGCGAAACGCTTACCCACAACTTCCTCACTATCTACGGCGCGTCTACAATGGACTGGTTCAGCGATTCGGACTGGAAAAAGGTGATGCAGAACGTTCGATTTTGCGCCAGAGCGGCGAAGGCGGGACACTGCAAGGGTCTCTGCTGGGATGCAGAGCCTTATGGCGGGCATAACCCTTGGAATGCGGGCAGTGCAGGCAGAGTTTCCGGGGCTTACGATTTTCGCGTTACGCCTTCTGAGCGATTTCCAAGACGGCTCGCCGTTCTCACAACACCTCTTCAACGTGCGTGACGACAAACTACGCAGTGAAATTCTGGAAGGGGCGTGGTGGGCACTACACCCCGCCTTTCTCAATGGTCTGCTAGATGTTATTGCACCAGAGACGACTATCGTAGATGGTAATGAAGATGCTTACTACTACACCTCTGAGTTGGACTTCTTTCGTGCAGCCCGCGATATTCGGGAGGAGGCGTTAGTGTTGGTCGCCCCGGAAAACCGACGCAAGTACGCCACACAGGTTCAGGTCGGACACGCAATCTCTGTGGAGTATACGCATGGGCTTTGGGCGGAAGCGTTGAGTTTCCCAAACTATCTGAAAAGGCAGGCATTGGAGTTAACGCCAGAACAGCGATTGCAGTGGTTCGAGCAGAACGCCTACTATGCGCTCAAGACTGCGGATGAGTATATATGGTGCTACAGCGAAGATATGAGCTGGTGGACGGGTAAAAATATCCCTGTAGGAATAGAGAACGCCCTACGCTCCGCGATTCGCAAAAATGCGGTGAACGAACCGCTAGGCTACACTGTTGAGGCGCTTCTTCAAGCGGCGCGAACACGCTTAAAGGCAAAGGAGAGGGCGAAATAGAAGGGTAGTTATCGCTTAGGAGGCTGGAGGCGCTGTTTGAGTGCATGCCATACGTTAAAGACAATGGGGCACGTTGAACAGCCGTCTAGCATCATCAGCGAGTGTGTACGAAAGCCTTTCCAGTGTAGGTAAGGATAGCCGCTACAGGCTTGTGGACGAGCCTCGTAGACGGTACAACGGTTGTCTTCCCCCAAGAACGGACAGGGTATCTTCGTAAAATACTTCGTTTTATCTTTCCCAATTTGGACATAGCGACGCGAGAACTCCGACGGAGTTGTGCCTAAGTGTGCGGATAACCGCGAAATATCCTTATCATCTACCACTATCTGTAAGGTGCGGCAACAGTTCGCGCAGGTCGTACAGTCTATCTGTTTCCACACCGTATCTGTTGTCTCCTCTACGATAGCGTCCAACTCTGCGTTGGAGAGGTTCAGGCGTGTCTTCACAAACGTGCGAAAGCGGACATCTTCTGCCTCGTTGTGTCGGGAATAGCGTTCTATAAGGCGGATTTCACGTACAATAGGGTTAGTCTTCAGAGCTCTTTATCTCCCTAGAATGAGTCAACTACCCTCTCTACGAAAAAGAGGGAACTTAAAGTTCCAACGAATCTTCTGAAGGCAGGAGAACCTTTAAGGAATGGCGAAATCATAGGGTGAGAATTCGATAGAGATTCAGGGAGAGGCAAACATGGCAAAACTGCTGGCGGAGAGTCTGGTACGAGATGTTCCTGACTTCCCCAAACCCGGCATCATTTTTAAGGACATTACCCCCATTGTACAGGACGGAAACGCCCTGTTGGAGGTAGTTCAGCACCTAGCGGCTTGGGCAAGAGAGATGCGCGTGGATGTGGTGATGGGAATTGAGGCACGTGGCTTTATTTTCGGAGTACCCGTTGCATTGGAGTTGGGGGTTGGGTTCGTTCCCCTCCGGAAAATGGGCAAACTTCCCTACAATCGCATTACGGAAGAGTACGCGCTAGAGTATGGAACTAACACGGTAGAGATGCACACCGATTCGATTAAGAAGGGACAGCGCGTTCTGATAGTGGACGACCTTTTAGCGACGGGCGGCACAGCAGCGGCGGCGACACGTCTTGTGGAGCGCGTAGGCGGTGTCGTGACTGGGTTGTGTTTCGTCATTGAACTCAACTTTTTGGAGGGGCGTAAAGTCCTGAGCCAATACGACGTAAAATCGCTTATCAACTACGACTAATCGTCACACTGCATCTGCGGTATCGTCTCCTTTTAATAACTATTTGGGAACTTCGCTCTCGCCTCGGCCCTCTACACTTTCCGTGAGTGCGAAGCCGCCGCAAGAAAGGAAATTCAACCATGCAACATCGTCCCATTTTGCTCTCTGTTATCGCGTGTGTGGGTATCGTCGCTGTCACCACCTCCACATTCGCCCTACAAAAGAGTAAGCATAGAGGGCATAAGTCCTCTGCTAAGGGGGGCAGTTCCAGCGCAGGAGCGGGAAGTGCTCTCGCCGTTGTGGATGCCTTTGAGAAGGCGTACCAGCGTAAAGACAAAAACACGATGATACTGAAACTGATGACCCCGACTAAAGATATCGGGATTCTGAATAAGCGGTATCAGTGGTTACGCGGGTATGGCGTAGACGAAAAGCCCTCTGCGGTGCGTCCGCCTATTCTCTTTACCACCGCGCCCGGCTCCTACGTGCCTACTGTATATAAGTTGGTGACTTCCAGCGCAAACTCCTCTCAAGAGTACTCCGTGACGGTAAAAGAGAAGGGCGGCTGCCGGGAAGAGGGCGTGAACTACTCTGTGGAGCGTGTGCGCCGCTTCAAAATCGTGAAGGTAGGCGGCAAGTGGTACGTGTCGGACTACGTGAACCCCACGAATACCGAAGAGTACGGCTTCTTCGTGGACGATATTAGCGACAAAATGGTGAAAAAGTAGCCGTAGAAGGAGACACGATGGATTCGCTTCCGCCCGAAGAGATGCCCGACCAAGAGACTATCTGCGCCCACTGGGGAGAAGACCGCACCCGCTATCTGGGTGCGGTCATCCCTCCTATTTTCCAAAACTCCCTCTTCACAAACCCCACCTGTGAAGACCGCAACGAAAATCGGAGCGTAGACTCCTACGACTACACTCGCATAGAGAACCCCACCACCGAAATCACTGAAGCCAAAATCGCCGCCCTCGAAAAAGGGGAGCGGGCGCGTTGCTTCGGGAGCGGTATGGCGGCTATCTCCTCCACTATCCTCTCGCAGGTGAAGGCGGGAGACCACGTTGTGGCGGTGGAGACGTGCTACGGACCCACTCGTGACTTCCTCAAGCGATACCTGCAACGCTTCGGGGTGACGACCACCTTCGTGCAGGGCAATCGCCCGGAGGAGTGGGAGGATGCGCGACTACCCAATACGACGCTTTTCTATCTCGAATCGCCCTCCACATTCGTATTTCATCAGCAAGACCTCGCCGCCCTCGCAGGTATCGCCCGCGAACACGGCATAACCACCGTCATCGACAACTCGTGGGCTTCCCCTATCTTCCAGAACCCGATTGAACACGGAATTGACTTCGTGGTTCACTCCGCGACGAAGTATCTGGGGGGACATAGCGATATTGTGGCGGGGGTTGTGGTAGGAACCAAAGAGAAGATGACGGCGATGATTCAGAACGAGGGACACCTGCTCGGAGGCATACTCGACCCGTTCGCGTCGTGGCTGATGATGAGGGGGATTCGCACTCTGCCTATTCGCATGGAGCGCCACCAACAGACGACCGTAGAGATAGCGAACCGACTTCTGCGCCACCCAAAAGTGGAGACTATCTACTATCCGGGGCTGGCGAACGACCCGCAACCGGACCTGACAGCGCGGCAACTGCGCGGCACGAGCGGACTGATGACGGTGCGCCTGAAAAATCAGGGCAAGGAGCCTTCGTATCGCTTTGTGAACAGCCTCAAGTATTTCGGAATCGGGTGCAGTTGGGGCGGCTTCGAGAGCCTCGCCCTGCCGATAAGTCTGCCGGGCAGGTGGCTTTTCGAGCCAGAGACGAATCCGATTTGGACGATTCGTATGCACCTCGGGCTGGAGAGCGTGAACGACCCTTGGAACGATATTGAACGCGCTCTGTGCGTGGTGTAATACCTAACATAACCTCACCCAACCTCTCCT
>JAPLCR010000362.1:0-14055 GCA_026392135.1 Armatimonadota bacterium | reverse complement strand
CGCTCCCTGTCCGCCCCGACGCGAAAAAGAAATAACGGGAATGAGACGAAAAATTTAAATGTCAACTAACCTAGACGAAAAAACAAGCAAGTGCATACGTTGCGGCTTCTGCCTCGATGCTTGCCCTACCTTCCGCCTCACGGGGCAGGAGACGATGGGTCCCCGGGGACGTATCTACCTCGTAAAATCGTGGCGGCAGGGCGTGATACCCCTCGCAGACGACGTGGTGCGTTCGCTGGATACCTGCTTGGGGTGTCGGGCGTGCGAGACGGCGTGTCCCTCCGGTGTGGAGTACGGCATGATACTGGAGATGGCGCGTAGCGAGATAGAGAAACAGGGCAAGCGCCCCAAGTCGCAGTCTTTCGCCCGTCTACAGTTGCTGGAAACGCTTACGAATCCGGGGCGTATGGCGGCTTCGCTCAAGGCGGCTGGGCTAGTTAGCGGCTTGACGAAGGGCAAAATGCCCGGCTTCGTGGCGAAGCTGCTCTCAGGTAGCGACGACGCGTCTATCTCGCTTCCGGTGGCGCAGGGGCAGGTGAAGGTGCATACGATAGCGGAACGCTCCCCCGCCAAAGGCGTGAAGCGGCATACGGTGGGGATACTCGCGGGGTGCGTGATGCGGGTACTGTTTGGCGAAACGAACGCCGCCACCGTGCGCGTTTTGCAGGAGAATGGGTGCGAAGTAGTCGCGCCGAAAGCCGCCGGCTGTTGCGGGGCGTTTCACCTGCACAGCGGCTTCGAGGCGGAGAGCGTATCGCGAATCAAGGCGCTGATAGACGCTTTTGAACCCCATTTGAGCGGTATGGACGCGATTGTGGTGAACTCAGCGGGGTGCGGCTCCACCATGAAAGAGTACGGCGCGATTCTCTCAGACGACCCTACGTATAGAGATAAAGCGAAGGCATTTTCGGCGAAGGTGCGCGATGTGAGCGAGTGGCTCGGCGAGATTGGCATAACCCCGCCAAAGGGACGTATAGACGCGACCATCTCCTACCACGACGCTTGCCACCTCGCGCACGGGCAGAAGGTGCGCCTACAGCCGCGCCAACTGCTTGAGCAGATACCGGGCGTGAAACTGGTGGAGATGGAGGAGTCTGACACCTGTTGCGGAAGCGCGGGGACGTACAACATCACGGAGCCGGAGATGGCGAAACGCCTCCTCGACCGCAAAATAGGCAATCTCCGCGCTACGGGCGCGAGCATTATCGCGACGGGAAATCCGGGCTGTCTGGCGTGGATTCAGCAGGGCGCGAAGGAGGCGGGCTTGTCAGTTCGGATATGCCACCCGATAGAGCTACTGGATGAGGCGTACCGGAAGGGGTAGGGTAGCGGTATGATTCATCCGAGCTGGCATGAGCCGCGAAAGTATTACGGCGCAAAGTACCGCCTTTACCACGAAGAGCATCCAAAGGCGATACTTTTCTACTCTGTAGCCGTTTTTATTGGTTTTGGTAACTACTCAGGCTTATCTCATGGAGAACAGCAGAATCACCTTGCAGACAAGTCCTTCTCCCAAACTTGGGAGAGGGATGCCCGCAGGGCAGGGTGAGGGCTGAGTAGTTACTGGTTTTGTTATACTCGGCTTTATAGCAAGCGTATCGTCGTCAAACCCCAACCGTCCTAGCCTTCTTTCTTGTATTATCGTCTCCGTTATGGGAGTAGCATTAATGGGCGGTTTCGTTCACGGGGCACTTCTATTTGGTTTCCCCAGATTGATTCGCCTGTCCCCCAAAGGCGCAGAGTGCAGGGATGGGACTGCGCCGTCTATGCACCCCTTCGCCGTAACGAATAGCGGCTACTGGCGGTGGGAGCAAATCGCTTACGCGGCTTTCGGAACGGAGGAGTTGTTCGAGCAGGCGTATCCCGTCCTCTCTCTATAAACCGGATGGCTCTCTTGCGGTCACGTTCGGACTAAATCCGGACGTAGCACAACCAAAAGTCGCGTTTGAAAAACTCAAGCCCTCACCCCCGTCCCCTCTCCCAATTCTGGGCGAGGGGTGACTAGGGCGGACGGTGACGCTGTAGGATAAACGCCTATTTTTGCGATACGTTACGGAACAATTTAACTATCGCGAATCCCTAAGAGTAATACCACGTAGTAGTGCCTAGCCAAAACACTAGAAGAACCCATGCCACCCAATAGAACGCCCGTTTTTTTTGACATTGAGAATCGTCGATGGCGACGCATCACCCGTATCTCTTTTACTCTTGCCATTTTCGGGGGGCTTGGCGTAGGCATCTTTGTTCTTAGCGTCCTTTCATTACCCCTACTTCCCCATCATAATCTTCCCCGAATTAGAGCCGAAAAGGACACGGGAAACCCTGACCCTGTTCTTGTTGACCGCCTCCGAAGAAAACGGCAGGTGGCAGGAATTAAAGAGGTCAAGACCCTCAAGGCGATGATTGCTAAGGATATGCTTGCCAATGAAAAGCAGGCGAAGGAGGCGCAGTTAAACGCAAAGCCCCTTCCTAGCCTAGCACAGTTCAGCCCCAAACGCCCTATCAGCATGGGGTTTTATGTCAACTGGGAAGAGACCTCTCGCGCCTCACTAGAGCGCAATATCGACTCGCTCACCCACTTCGTGCCGGAGTGGTTACACATCAGCGAGACGAAAACCACGATTGTTGACTCGCGCATTCCTGAAGACAGAGAGGAGATAACTCCCCTTGTGCGGAATCACGGCATCCCTATCGTCCCCCTCATCAATAACTTTATCGACTCGACTCTTCACGAGCATCAGGGGCACTGGAGTACCGAAGCCCTCCATAACCTTGTAAGCAGTGCGCCTAATCGCACGAAGTTTATACATGACCTCAAAGACATGATGTTACGCGAACGTTGGCAAGGGGTGAATATAGACTTCGAGCAGCCTGCCTCCGAGGACAAAAACAACCTCACACTCTTTATGAAAGAGCTGTACGCGGAGTTTCACGCTATTGGGCTTATCGTCTGCCAAGACCTAGCGATAGATGATCCGAATTTTGACCGCCCATCTCTGGTTGCCTACAACGATTTTATTATTCCGATGGTCTACGACGAACACTCGCCCGGTGCAGATGGTGGAGGGGCGGGAAGCATTGCCAGTATGCGCTGGACAGAGGAGCAGCTACATACTCTCTTTAATGTAGAGAGAGTCCCGCCTCAAAAGGTTGTTCTGGGCATTGGAAACTACGCCTACGACTGGAAAGAGGGCGACTATAATGCAGAGCCGGTCAGCTTTCAAAGCGCAATCATGCAGGCAAAAGAGTCGAAAGACCCACAAGACCCACAAATCGCAAAAGTAACCCTAGACCCAGATACCCTCAACCCCTATTATCGGTATTTTGACGATGTTGGTAAGTCACACGCTGTCTGGATGCTAGATGCGACAACCACCTACAACCAGCTACGTATCGCCCGAAAATACCCGACATTAGGAGTGGCTTTGTGGTATATGGGAGGGGAAGACCCTAGCGTATGGCAGGTAATTGGCAAGGACTACCTCGCCAAAGACCAAGGCTCTCTTATGGATAATGGGACTCTGAATACGGTTAGTTACCACAATCAGTCTCAAGTGGACTTTCAAGGAGAGGGCGAACTGCTAGAGGTGACTTCCGAGCCATCAGATGGTAAACGCACCCTCAAACGCAACCCAACAACTGGCTTCATCACCGAACTCACCTATCAGGTATATCCCTCTTCTTACGTGGTTCGCAGAGCTGGCTATAGACCCAAAACGATAGTTCTCTCCTTTGATGATGGACCTGACCCTGCATACACTTCTCGTATTCTGGATATTCTGAAGGCGAATGGTGTTAAGGCGACCTTTTTTGTTGTGGGGAGTCAGGTGGCGGAAAATCCCGATCTTCTAGCGCGTATTTGGAATGAGGGGCATGAGATAGGTAATCACACCTTTACTCACCCCGACCTCCGCTTGGTGGGGAGAAGTCGAACACTCGTCGAAATCAATGCAACACAACGCGCCATTGAGTCTATCACAGGGCACACCACCTTTCTTTTTCGCCCCCCTTATGCCATTGACGTAGAGCCGCGTACAAGCGACGACCTCAAGCCTATTCTTATCGCTTCCGAACGCAATTTTATCTCGGTGGGAGAGCAGATCGACCCAGAGGACTGGAACCTGACAAAGATGGGGGCTGGAGGCGTAACGGGTGCAGAACGCCTTATTGAACATATTTGGCGAGAGCGAGATAAGGGTAATGTAGTACTACTCCATGATGGCGGAGGCAATCGCGAGGAGACCATCAAGGCACTCCCTACGATTATTAAGAGGCTAAAGGCTGCAGGCTATAAGTTTGGAACGGTTGCCGACCTGCGCGGAGTCTCCCGTGAAGTGCTATTCCCTCCTATTCAGGGGTTTCAGGTTGTTCTGGTAGGTATAGACCACTGGATTTTTGAAGCGAACTACTTCGTTCAGAGGTCTCTTACCACTCTGTTCAGCCTCTCTGTAATACTGGGCATTTCGCGTCAACTCTTGATGGGGCTGCTGGCACTCATTCAGAGAAGGCGAGAGCGCAAGCGCGAAGCCACCTATTCACCCGACTTTCGAATAGGCGTTTCGGTAGTGATAGCCGCCTATAACGAAGAGAAGGTTATTGCTAGGACCGTTCAAGGGCTACTTGAGAGCGAATATCCCATTCAGGAGATTATCGTCATAGACGATGGAAGCAGTGACGCTACCTTTACCACCGTACAGCAGTCCTTTCTGAACGAGCCTAGCATACGGGTGTTTCGGAAGGAGAACGGAGGCAAGGCGAGTGCACTTAACTTTGGGCTACAGTATGTGACGGGCGAGGCGATTGTCGCGTTGGACGCAGATACCGTCTTTGCACGAGATACTATCGGCAAGCTGGTAAGGCATTTTGAAAACCCGAAAGTGGGTGCAGTGGCAGGGAATGTACAGGTAGGCAATATCAGCAATCTTCTGACGCGCTGGCAAGCGTTGGAGTATATCACAAGCCAAAATTTTGACCGCCGTGCCTACGAAATGATGAACTGTATTACTGTTGTGCCCGGAGCCGTTGGTGCATGGAGGCTGACGGCACTCCAACAGGCGGGGGGCTATACGCACGACACCCTTGCTGAGGATACTGACCTGACTTGGACAGTGCGCCGCCTAGATTGGCAAATTGAGAATGATAGTACCGCCCTTGCCTTTACGGAAGCCCCCGAATCACTCAAGAATCTATCGCGCCAACGGTTTCGCTGGGCTTTTGGAACTCTCCAGAATCTATGGAAACACCGTAGTGCTTTGGGGCAGCATGGGGCTTTTGGCATTTTGGCACTCCCTAGCCTCTGGCTCTACCAAATTCTGTTCCCTGCCATCTCTCCGATAATGGATATTGCGGTAGTCTGGGCACTCTTTGCAGGAAACTTTGCCAATGTTATCCGCTACTATGTTGCGATGGTACTTGCCGAATTTTTGGGTGCGGCTCTCGCTATATGGATGGATAAAAACGACTGGAAACTTCTGCCGTCACTCTTTATCCAACGCTTTGTCTATCGCCAACTAATGTACTACGTTATACTACGCTCCATCTTCTCTGCCCTTAAAGGGGGAGCAGTCGGTTGGAATAAGTTTGAGCGTACCGGGAGCGTTCGGGCTATCCCTACCGTAGAAGACAAGTAGACGGCTCCCATCTCTCTGCTGGGGGATTTATCAAGAGTGGGGAGGCATCACCTTCCCTGTAAAGGTAAGGCAAGCAGGATTGAATATCAAAAACTCTGAATAAATGTGTAAGAGGGCTTGCCAATTTTGAGAGAAAACGATACAATATCAACTCTATCCCCTACAGAACACGCTTTCACGCGGGAGGAAAGAAGGATTCCCACACGATCCGCAAAAAAAAGAGAGTTGCGCCGCCGCCTTCTTACGGCTGGCTTAATACTTCTTGTTGGTTTACAAGTGGTCTATTCGCACTCGCGCCCTCGTAAGGTCATCCCACAACCTGCCACCGACACACGCCCTCCTGCTGACTCTGCGTCCTTACCAAGTGTTGCACCTGAAGCACCGTTGAAGCAGATGACTTCCACCGCGCTCAGTATAGATGCCACCAGCACTATTTTAATAGACGCGAACACCGGTCAAGTTCTCTATGAGAAGAACGCCGATGAGCCTCGCCCTATCGCTAGCACCACGAAAATTATGACCGCGCTTCTGCTCTGCGAACACACCACGCCTGATACGTTGATTACGGCGAAAATCACCGCACACGACCTTATTCGCGCCATTCTTATGCGCTCGGCAAACGATGCCTGCGTTGCTGCGGCAGAGCATATCGCAAAAACAGAAGCCGCGTTTGTAGAGATGATGAACACCCGCGCCCGTGAACTGGGAGCCACGCACACCCACTTTGTCAACAGTCATGGGCTACATGATGACGAACACTATAGCACGGCTAGAGACCTTGCTCTGATAGCACGTACCGCAATGCGCGAAACACGTATCGCAGAGGTTGTAGGGACTAAGAGGTGCCGAATTGAACGCTCCATCGATAAGCAAGACCTTACGATGCACAACCACTCGCGGTTTCTTGGTAAGTTTCCCGGTGCAGATGGAATCAAAACAGGCTGGACGATTCCGGCAGGCAAGTGCTATGTAGGCTCCGCCACCCAGAATGGCTGGCGGCTGATATCTGTGGTTCTCAACTGCCCTCTCTACCCTGAACAGACGGCAAAGCTGATGGAGTACGGCTTTTCACGCTTTGAACCGCGTACCGTCGTTACGAAGGGGCAGACGTTCGGCGAGTGTGTAGTAGAGAACGGCAAAGAGAAAAAAGTCTCTGCGCTTAGCGCGGAACCTCTTCAGATGGTAGTTCGTAAGGGAGAGGAAGCCCGCTACGAACTGCGTCCCACCTTTACCGCGCTCAAAGCCCCCGTGAACGTAGGAAACACAGTAGGCACACTACATCTTTTTGTGGATGGGCAGTCTGTGGGCAAGACAGTATTGCAAGCTGATCATGCTGTGATGGAGTTGAAAGGGGTTGCGGCACTCCTATCTGATAAGAACAGGGGGAGTTTTATGCGGTATTCTCTCTTTTTTGCGGTAGGTCTGGTATTCTTAGGGTATGGAAAACGCAAAAGAAAACGAATTGCCGCGCTTGCAAAAGGTACTCGCTTCCGCCGGAGTCGCTTCTCGGAGAGCTTCGGAGGTGATGATTCAGGCTGGTAGGGTCACTGTCAACGGAAAACGCGTCACTGAAGCGGGTGTAAAAGTAGACCCCCAGAAGGACGAGATTTGTGTAGATGGTGCCTCTATCGCTACACAGCACGCCCCTAAAAAGGTATACATTCTGCTAAATAAACCCCTCGGTTATCAGTGTACGGTGAGTGATCCCCATGCCAAACACTCTGTTATGGAGCTACTGGCTCAGGTACAAGAGCGCATCTACCCAGTTGGAAGGCTTGATGAGGATAGCGAAGGGGTACTGCTCTTGACAAATGATGGCGACTTTGCATTTCGCCTTACCCACCCTCGCTACCATGTCCCCAAGGTCTACCTCGTGCGTGTAAAAGGCTTCGTGGAGAGGCAGACCGCGCTCAAGCTCAGCCAGGGAGTAGAGTTGGATGATGGTATGACTGCCCCTGCCGAAATACGCTTTGTTGACTACGACCCTGCAACTCAGTCTACTACCATGGAGATTACGCTTTATGAGGGGCGTAATCGTCAGGTTAGGAGGATGATGGACTTGGTAGGGCATCCGGTACGCTCTCTTCAGAGAACCGCTTTTGGCAATATCAAGATTCAACTTTTGAACCCCGGTACATGGCGTAAACTGCGCCACGAAGAGGTTACAGAGCTACTAACCCTTGCCAAAGTAACACCTACACCTAAAAAAGAGCAACGCCTTAAAAAACGCCCCTACCAACCGCCGCACACACCCCAACCCCTTGTGGAGGAGTCCTAATGAGCCGACGCAACTTATTGTGCGGCTTACTACTCATCGCTTTTGTGTTAGCGGGGAGACATGGTGTCCGCCTTGATGCGGTACAGCCTCCTCGTACTGTGCCCCCCAGCAAAAAAGTGGTAGGCGTAACGGAGGCGTGCGATTTTCCTGCTGAAGCGAAACAGAAGCCCAAAATCGGCGGATTTCAGATCAATATAGAGCGCGTTCTTGTTCAGAGTCCCGATTTAATTGTTGCAGTAGAGGGGTTGAATGCGCGTGCAATTGAGGCATTGGAGCGGGTAAAAGCCCCCGTTCTGGTAGTCTCCACAAAGTCTATCGCGGATACCCTGCAAGCAGTTCGTACCATTGGAGCGGCGACAGGAACTGATATTATAGCAAACCGTATTGCTTCTGATATGCAGAGTAGCCTGAACAACATTCTAAAAGTACAGTCCAGTTTGAGGTGGAAGCCTAAGATTCTGATGCTCTATAGCGTTAACCCCATCTACACGACGGGACCTGGCTCTTATATTGATGAGATAATCAAAATTGCAGGAGGTAGGAACGCCGTAGACAAGCCCATTTCGGGAGATAAACTGTCTGCAGAACAGGTATTAGTCCTTCGCCCTGACGTGATTATCACGGGTAAAGAGACGCAACCACAGGCTGAACAGATGCCCGGTTGGGCGCAAGGAGTTCCAGCGGTTGCAAAAAAGCGATTTTTTCATGCTAGCGACGACGCGATACTGGTACGCCCCTGCCCTCGCCTTCCCAAAGGGGTAAAAGAGTTGGCAAACTATCTTCGGAAAGTCGTGGATTCTGAACCGAATCACAAGCCGTAGCCTGCCATGACACCTGCCCCTACCTCATCAGAAGAATCCCAACCCTTCGCCTCTAAAAAGCGACATCCCTATCTCTCGCTGATGATTCTAGTGTTTCTACTTGTAGGAGCAGTACTGGTGAACATCGGTTCAGGCGACGCTATGGTGTCGGAGAAGATTAGCCCAGGTACTGTGTTACAGGTTATTCGGTTACACCTTCCCTTTCTCTCTTCGCATACCCCCCCTCTTCCTGTAGAATCCAGTGCGGACAGTATCGTCTGGGAGCTAAGAACCCCCGGAGCAGTCGGCGGTGTTTTGGTTGGGGCACTTCTGGCTATGGCGGGGGTCGCTTTCCAGAGTTTCCTTCAGAACCCCCTTGCCGACCCTTACATGGTGGGAGTATCATCCGGGGCTGCGCTCGGCTCTGTCTTGGTTATTCTTATGGGAGGTACAGGGCTACTACTGGGGTGGGCACAACCGATTGCGGCTTTTGCTACAGGGCTTCTCGCGACGGCTATCGTCTATTTTCTTGCACAAAAGCAGGGGCGGCTCTCCTCTCAAACCTTTCTACTGGCGGGTATCGTAGTGGGAACCTTCTTCTGGTCGTTCGTTCCACTTGCCATCTCGCTTGGCAATCGCTCTGGAAACCTCGACAGGCAGAGTGCTATTCTCTCTCGCCTTCTCGGAAGCCTTCAAAGTATTACGTGGAGCCATGTCGTTCTGCTCGCCGTGTTCGGCGGAATTGGCGGACTTATGCTCTGGACGGGCGCGAACGAGTTGGACATGATGGCGTTTGGGGAGGAGAGTGCAGCGCACCTTGGAGTGAACGTTGAGGGCTTCAAGCGCAGGATCATTCTTGCGGGTGCTTTGGTGACGGCGGCGGCAGTTTCTGTAGCGGGTATTATCGCTTTTGTGGGTTTGGTGGTTCCTCACATTGCACGGCGCATTGTAGGTCCCGATCACCGCGTACTGCTTCCGACCTCATTTCTTTTTGGGGGACTGGTATTGACCTCTGCCGATTGGCTATCCCGCGTCTATCTTGCTCAACTGGAGGTAGGGGTCATCACTTCACTTATTGGCGCACCCATTTTCTGTTACCTATTACGCCGCGGGCTAAACTAAAGGATAGCAGGGCTGTCTTGCTGAGAGTAATTCCACACAATCAACGTTACTTTTACTGTTGACTTTACTCCATCGGAAACCTATAATACATATATTGATGAGGAGGGCTACGGTTATGAAGGGTTTTATTTGGCAAAGTGCGGCTTGTGTTAGCCTGCTATGGATAGTAGGCATGGGGTGTATGGAGGACACAAAGGGAACTTACAAGGCAGTCGCCGACAGAAATGGAGAGTTGGTTCCCGGCGATATGTCGCAACGGAGCTTTACGAAGGTTCCCAACCCTGACAGTGATGAGCTAACACCCGCTACGAAGTCTAATATGCCTGGGGGCAATAGAGGCGCAATCTCTATAAGTAAAGAGATTAAAAAAGAGTACTACGGAATCCCCACCTACCCTAATATGCATTTCGCAGATGGTTTTGGCTCAGGAAGATCCATCATGGCGGAAGGAATGCACCAAGTTATACTCGAAACGAAAGACCCTGCGTCTGTAGTTGATGCCTTCTTCACTCAAAACCTGCCAGATGCCCATCGAAGTGAGATGAAACTAGCAAATGGAACTGGTGTCACCTACCTGCTACCGTTCAAAGAGGGCGTATCGCGTTCGGTTGCTATTACTCCGACAATGGACGACAAAACTCTTATCACCTACGGCAAGATAGAGGATGCAGCGACTTCCGCCGCCTCTGCAACCGCAGAAAAAGCCACTCGTCTTCCAACAACCAAACCCATTGTTCCTTTTCATCGCACAAGCCCTTTGCCGGGGGGAGGGTTCGACAAACCCAGCACGAACAGTATTCCACCGCCTCCCGCTGGCTTGAACCCCTCACCAGAGGTAAAAACCACTCCCTAATTTGGGGCTAAGAACGCAACAAGTTCTGCGCGTGTGGGTAGAGACGGCTGCGCCCCCCTCCGCGTTACAGAGAGGGAGGCGGCATGAAGCGCAAAAACTGTTGCCTCCTCCAACTTCATTCCTTCCCCCATAGCAACCGCGAGCGTGCCGCTAAAGCAGTCTCCTGCCGCCGTCGTATCTATCGCTTTCACTTCGGGGGCAGGAATAGAGTGTCGTTCGTTCTTCCGCACTGCTACACACCCTTTCGCTCCCAGTGTGATGATTACGGTTCCTATACCCAACCCTACCAACTCCTCCGCGACACTCTCCATATCTTCATCACCTTTAGCCGTTCTGCCAAGTAGCGTCAAGGCTTCGTGTTCGTTGGGGGTGATAACATCTGCACACTTCAAAAAAGAGTAGGGGAGAGGTTGTGCGGGGGCAGGATTTAGCAGGACTTGCGTTGCATACTTCTGCGCTATCTTCATCGCGCATAGTGCCGCCTCCAAAGGTATCTCCAACTGAACTATGAGCCAGTCTGCTTCCGCGATAACGCTCTCTGCCTCTAAAATGTCCGTTTCACACACACGCCCATTCGCCCCCGGAGCCACCATAATGGCGTTCTCTCCTGCCTCCGACACACCAATCAGCGCCACGCCCGAAGGAGCCTGACTATCTGACTTCAACGTGTGAGTGCATACCCCTGCGTGTTCCAGCTCGGCACGGAGAAGCCCTCCAAAGGCATCTGTGCCCACTCTGCCGACAAATGTCACCTCCCCTCCCGCCCGCGCCGCCGCCACCGCCTGATTTGCGCCTTTACCGCCCGGAATTATCGCAAACTCTCCCCCTAATACCGTCTCACCGGGTGAAGGGATATGCTCTGCTCGCACCACCAAATCCATGTTGGCACTACCCACTACCACAATTTTCGCAGGGCGGCTCATCGCTTTATCTCCCTCTCGGATTTTATTTTGGGATGACGCTCTGTCTTCTCTATCGTAATTCGCACCACATAGTCGACATGGGGATAGCGTCGGAGGCGGAGGCAAATCGGTAACTTCTGCTCTATCGCGACCTGCATCTGCTCTTGTGTAACCGTTTTTGAGCGTTGACGGAACTGAGGGACTGATACAAAACGCCAAACTTGCTCTACACCGTCCTTCAGGCGCAAACGCACTGTGCCAACGCCCATATCTATCTCCTGTAGAGTGCCGCGCACGTTGTACTCGTCGGAGAGTGTTTGGGATATCAAGTCCTCTTTTACTCCACCCACTCCTCGTGCCAGTACCTCTCCCCGTGTCAGTGATTCGGGATAGACCCAGACGCTATCTCCTACCTGAAAAGACTGTTTGCCTACCTCACGCCCCCTGAGATACCAGCGCGTTTTGTCGTCTACCACGTAGCGCACGGTGTGTCCTTGTACCTGTAAGACGAGGCGGTTCTCTTCCAGAGCAGTAATGGGAGCATTTAGCACTGTAGCACGCAGGTAGGAGAGCCACTGATAGGAGGAAGAGTCCATTACGCCCAGCAGTTCATAAGTGGAGTTATTGCGGTTCAATCGTACCTGAACAGTTACCCTCTCTCCAGCGCGGAAATCCTGAAGCAGTGCCTCTTCACTCTTTTTACGAAAGAAGACCCTATCGAGCAGAAGGTAGGATCGGGCAATACCGTCTTCCTCTTTTAAGGAGATGGTACCTGTTTTGAAGGAGATATTCACTATAGTACCGCGGCGTATATGACCGAAGGGCAGTCTCTCTTGTGCCCCTGCGGAAATGGAGAGTGCCAGAACGAAGAGAGAGCAGAAATTGCCCCAAAATCGGATCATGGAATCGGTCTCCTGTGGGGAATTTGGACATCCCCGTGACGCTGTCTGCCTTGTCGTTTTAGTTCATAAGCGAGGAAAGGGGCGCGTCGTTCCAGATAGGCGAAGGTGATATGCCCCTCCCAGTAGTCATGATAGTACTCACCAAGTTGATCGCTGTACTCAGCCCTATCCAGTTTAAGGCGCTTGATGGCGGCTTTAACGTCCTCTGTTTTTGCGCCCGCTTTGGGTCCTGGTATCGCCTTTAGCGTTACCAAATCTAGCGCGAATAAGCCTTCAGTTACCTCAAAGGGGTCAGTAACATCGTCAAACTTGTTTTTGCGCGTATTCATTAACGAACAGGCGAGTCGGTAGTTGCTCCACTCGTAAGCCTTATCCCAACTCTGCGATTTTGGGGCAAAGTGGTCTACCGTCGCCGCGCCCGTAGTCGGCTCAATATAAAAACAGGCATAGGCGCAGATACGGCTATAGGCTTCTAGTAGTTGACTTGTCGCGTTGCGCCAATAAGGCGGATAGTGTTTCCCCTTCAATTCGTCCCGATAATTCGCGACCTTTTTTAGCGGATCGCCCTGTTCGCCCACCAGTTCCGCTATCGCGTTCAATCCCGGCTGGCGAACAAGCGTATCGAAGTCGTTTGGCTCTTTGGCGGGAGTGACGTGCATCATTGAAGCCACTCACCCTCGTCAACAAAGGAGCGCCACCGCACCCAAAAACGGTCTATGTCGGGAAGCGTTTGGCGCAAACCCGCGTCAACACTCTCAATCTCCTCTTTGGTTAGCGTCGCTCCGTTGTTTCGCCTATCTAGCAGAGCCTCCGCCTTCGCGATGGCTTGCTCTCCCTCTAGCGAACGCCCCTCGGAGAGTAGGTCGAACGCTTCGCTCGTAAGCCAACGCCCGGCAGTCCCCTTGCGAATAAAGTCTCGCCGCTCTATCGCCACCTTACGCTTATCGCGAACGAGGTCAATATCGAACCATGCGTCCTGTTCGGAATCGAAAAAGGTCTCTAAGGAGGCGAGTGCGAGAGGCGAATGAGTAGCCGCAATCATCTGCACGTTGACGGCGTGTTCGCCCGTAAGTTTCGCCATGACCGCGAAAAGGGCGGGTAAGATGCGCCTCTGCCACTGCGGATGCAGATGCGCCTCCACCTCATCAAATAGGAAAACTATGTCTTTCGTAGGCGCGGTTCTCCGTAGTTCGCAAGCCAGAAGATGCTCTCGCCACGTCCATACCAGCAGATAGGCGAGCGCAATGATGCGACGCAACCCCGCAGAGGCGTGAATAACAGCGACCTCTTGATTGTAGGGCATTTTAATAGTAGGGTAGTCTTTGGAGTCGTCCACCGAAATTCTGCGTAACCGCCCAGAGGTTAGCGGCTCTTCTGGCGAGGGAGAGAGGGTTTGAAGGACGCTTTCCAGTAGGCGGAAAGCGTCGCCGTTATCGCGTTGCCAAGATGCCCAATCGCGAACTAAACCTTCGCAATAGGGGAGCTTACCTTCCCATACCTCCTCAGGGCGAAACGAGAATATAGAGGAGAACTCTTTTCGTGCGTGGTTGCGTTCGGAATCCAGTACG
>JAPLCR010000368.1:9250-22633 GCA_026392135.1 Armatimonadota bacterium | reverse complement strand
TCACCCGGTAGTTCCGCGTCTAAATCGCGTAAACAATCGCGTAAACAACTTATAACTCGCCTCTTTTCGGGGACACTCGCGCCCCTGTTGTTTTTGATACTACTCAGCATAACTCTCTCGTTTATCGCTCCGAACTTCGCTACACGCAACAACATCAAACAGATTGCGGTTCAAGCGGCAGTGGTAGCGATATTGGCGTGCGGACAGACCGCAGTCATTATCTCTGGTAATATCGACCTCTCCGTAGGCTCTGTGATGGCTTTCGCGGGTATTGTCACCGCGCAAGCCTTCAACATCTACCACGTCTCCGTTCCTATGGGTATGGTGATTGCGTGTATGGCTGGACTTTCTGGAGGGCTAGTTTCCGGTATTATCACCGCGTATGGTCGGATACCCTCTTTTATTGTCACGTTGGGCATGATGGGGGTGGCGCAGGGCGTGGCAGGCATTGTCGCGCACTCGCAAAATATAGGTAACCTTCCGCCTGATTTCAGCGTGTTTGGGTTCGGCGAACTCTTCGGCACGGACACTAGAGACGGTATCCCTTACGCCGTTGTAATGATGCTTATTGCCGCGATACTGGTACATATCGCCCTCTCACGCACTGCGTGGGGGCGCTCGCTCTACGCGATAGGAGGCAACCGTGAGGCGGCACGCCTTTCGGGAGTGCGTTTGGGATGGGCGGTAACCTCCGTCTTTGCTCTCTCTGGACTGCTTGCGGGATTCGCCTCTATTGTAAACATCTCCCGCTCCAGTGTCGCCTCGAAAGATGCTGGAGTCGGTTATGAGCTTGATGCAGTTGCGGCGACGGTTATTGGAGGAACCTCTCTCTTTGGAGGGCAAGGCGGTATCCCCGGCACGATTATCGGAGCCATTCTTATCTATACTCTGCGGAACGCCTGTACTCTCAAGGACTACGGTCCCGAACATCAGCGCGTAATTATCGGCGTTGTAGTCGTCCTAGCCGTGCTTTTTGACCGCTTCGGTCCTGGACGCAATCGCAAAACCACAGCCTAATTCAGTTGTACGAAGGAGAACACTATGCACTCGAAGACACTCAAAATTGGTTCGCTAATGCTCCTCTCATTCGGTCTCTTGGGATGCCCAAAAGAGGCTCCTAAAGAGGGTGGAGAGAATAAGACCGCCACAGGCGGCGAAAGCATTCGCATTGCCGTTATCCCCAAGGGAACCTCCCACTCGTTCTGGAAGGGAATAGAGGCAGGTGCAAAAGCTGCGGGGAAAGAGCAGAACGTCGAGATTATCTGGCAGGGTCCCGACAAAGAGAACGACATCACCAGTCAGGTCAACCTCGTACAAGACCAAGCAAACAAGAATGTGCAGGGCGTAGTGCTTGCCGCCACAGATGCTACAGCACTCTTAGCCCCCATCAAAGGGTTAAAGGCAAAAGGGATTCCGGTTGTGACGGTAGACAGTGGCGTGAAAGAGGATATTGCAGAGTGCTATATTGCTACAGATAACGTGAAGGGCGGACAACTTGCCGCCGAAGAGTTGGCGAAAGCCATTGGCAAAAAGGGGAAAGTAGCAATGCTTCTGTTCCTCAAGGGAGCCGTCTCGAATGACGAGCGTGAAAAGGGCTTCTTAGACGAAATGAAGAAGTATCCCGAAATCCAACTCGTGGCAACACAGTACGGAAACACGCCTGAAGAGGCTCTCAATATGACCACGAATATGCTGACTGCCAACCCCGATGTCGTTGGTATCTTCGCGGCAAGCGAACCGAATGGCGTGGGTGCAGCGAACTACATCCGCCAAAACAAGAAGGTTGGGAAAATCAAACTCGTCGCCTACGACACTTCGGCAGAAGAGGTTACTGCAATGAAGGAGGGTGTTATCGAATCCCTTATCGTGCAGAACCCGTGGGAGATGGGCTATCAGGGTGTGAAAGCAGTTCTCAAAGTCATTCGCAAGAAGCCCCTTGACAAGAAGTTCATTGACAGCGGCGTGGTCGTCGTCAATAAAGCAAACATGGGGCGCCCCGATGTGCAGAGACTTCTCACTGTACCCAAAGAGTAGCTCTCTCATACCTCTTGTAGAAGTAGGGGCAGACCTCTAGTTGTCTGCCCCCTGACTTGGGCGAACACACTGGCTCGTCCCACTCACGCTACCTATCCGTAAGAGTACCCATGTGAAGAGACCTGTTGTGTTTCTCGGAGAGGACTGTGCCTAAATTGCAATCACGGCGTGAACTACTTAGAGCAGGGCTAGGCGGGGCGGCGGCAATAGCGAACACTTCGGAAATCGCAACGATCGATGCTCCGCCCCCTGTTCGCGGCGTGCTTACTCCAGCCGACAGATTTATTGATGTATCTCGCGGCACCCCAGTACCACACTCCCTGCCCGGAGAAGCACTCATCAATGCGCGTCTAACTCCCGATACATGGCGGCTAGAGGTTGTTGGGGAGGGCGGCGCGAATGTTCCCAAACCTCTCACCCTCCAAGATGGCTCTGCACTAGACCTCTCAACCCTGATGAATTTGGGAAAGACACGCAGTGTTAAGTTTCTAAAAGCAGTTCAGTGTCTAAACATCGCGCAACCATTAGGGCAAGGATTGTGGGAGGGAGTGCCTCTTCGAGATGTCCTGCTCCTTACCGGAACCTTTAGCAGCGTGCGCCGAATCTACTACTGGGGCTTTCACAACGACGACCCCAAACAGATTTTTCAGTCTTCACTGAGTCTCACACAGGTTATGGAGACACCCCCTTGGGAACTACCCGCATTTCTTGCCTACAGGCTAAATGGAAAACCGCTTCCACTCGAACGCGGAGGACCCGTTCGGATTCTGATACCGTGGGCGCATGGCTTCAAGTCTATCAAATGGCTACACCGTATCGCTCTGACGAACGATTACCGCGCCAATGACACGTATGCGGAGGCAAACAACGACCCCGAATCGCACCTCAAAACGGCGGCGTATTTGGATAGCGTGCCCAACACCTTTCCAAATAACAAGCCGATTTTGATACGGGGAACGGTAATTTCGGGTCTCTCTGGGCTAAAACGTGTTGAGTACTGGCTCCGTCGGGTTTCCGCGTTCGATAAGCCTCTTTCTGACAACGACCCCGCATGGGAGACTGCAAAGTGGATAAAGTGTCCTATTGACGCTTCTCCATCAGATTGGAGGCACACCCTTCCGCCTGATGTACGCTCTACAGAGATATGGGGCTTCGACAAAATCACAGGCAACCCAAAAGAGTGGCCACTGCGCTACGGTATGACGGGTTGGACGGCGAACGTAGGACTGCCGCCGCCCGGTAAATATGAGCTACGCGCCCGTGCTGTTGACCTGAATGGCTTTGCACAGCCTGAGCCGAGGGCAAACCGTCAGACAGGGTTGAATGGCGTTGAGGTACGACAGTTTGAGGTAATTGGATAGTTCGTTAGAAGTTCCCCTTCGCTATTTTATTCGTTGTGGGTTACAATGCCCTTCACTAGAGACTCGTGTGT
Organism: Armatimonadota bacterium; assembly: GCA_026392135.1. Taxonomy (GTDB): domain Bacteria; phylum Armatimonadota; class Chthonomonadetes; order Chthonomonadales; family Chthonomonadaceae; genus CAIJLM01. Next base: position 19,167 of record JAPLCR010000368.1, on the reverse strand, counting down.
TGAGCTTAGTGCCCTGTCTAAATACAAAAATCGCAGATACCGCTACCGGACAAGTCCGATTCAACGAGGAGTTACAACAGTGTCAGCACCTACTTCCGATAGAGAAGCCTATCTGCGCGATGGCTATCTTATTGTTCCCAATCTCTTCTCTCGTGATGAGGTTATGGCAATAAAGGCGGAGATGGTTTGCCTATTGGAAACGGTTCGACAAGGTATACTTGACATACTGGAAGGGATTTTCGCCCCAAATCTCGAATTTTTAAGTGATAAAATCGTCTTTAAGGCAAAGGGTACGGCTTACGGTTCACCATGGCATCAGGACTGGCACTACTGGCACGGAAGTAACAAAATCTCACTATGGCTCGCCCTTGATGACGCGACACCCGCAAATGGCTGTATGAAGCTACTTCCCGGCTCCCACACTGCCCCCATTGCCCACAAAGGGGAGACTGCCCCCGACGAGACTTTTGGGATTCGCCTCAAACCCGGAGAGGTGGACGAATCACAGGCGGTTATCGCGGAGGTTTCGGCAGGAGGTGGGGTCTTCTTCCTCGACCTGACGCTTCATGCCAGCTATCCTAACTCTACAGGCGATGACCGCTGGGCGTGGATAGGAACCTATCGGGACGCGAAAGCAGGCGTAGAGGACTATGACTGGGCGAAAGCGCGGGAAATTCTGCGTGGCGAAGGGCTATAGGGCGATATGGAGACGCACAGTGGAAGCGACAAACTCAAGCGGATACTCGGTGCGGTGGTGGCTGTTCTAGTCACTGCCTTTCTGTTTTCACGTTCCGGTATGGCGAGGGAGGTGCATACCTCATTGGGGCAAAAAAAACCTCGTACTGTGTTACGGGTATGGGACTGGTGGTCCCCCTCTACAGATGAGAAATTTGGAAAGTACTTTGCCGCAACCAAACAGGAGTTCGAGGCACTTCACCCCGATGTAGAGTTAGTTTTCCAGTATGTTCCGTTCAGCCAGTACGAACAGAAGATGGCGGTAGCCCTTGTCGGCAATAGCCCCCCCGATGTTTTTCAGTCGTCGGTAGTGTGGGCAGAGGGTTTCTACGACAGAGGTATGCTCAAACCCCTCAACTCCTATCTCGACTCCCCGCAGTCCAAAGCCCTCCCTCCTGAACTGAGACTAACCCGCGACCGCTATCTTGAATCGGCATGGCGGCACAACACAAAAGCCGACGGTACTATTTTTGGCATCCCTCAGATTCTCGACGCTAACTGCCTCGCATGGAACCTCGACCTCCTCAAGGAAGCCGCACAGACCAACGACGAGATTCGCGGGATGTTCGCAGCGAATACAGATGGCTCTCCTAACTATACCCACCTAAAGCCAGACTGTATTAAGGATTGGGAGATGTTCCGGCGGGTCACAAAAAATCTGACAAAAACCGACCCGGAGGGTAATGTCACTCAGGCAGGACTCGCGCTTCACGCACACGGGAACGGAGCGAGTGTGTTTATGCCTTGGTGGGCAGCAAATGGCACGAGTTTTCAAGACTCCGATGGAAAAAAAGCCCTCTTCGATAGCCCAGAAGGGGTGGAGGGGACGCGCTTTATACTCGACCTTTACTGGAAAGACAAGGTTAGTTTCCCTTTCCGCCGCCAACTGGATGTAGATGAGGTGTTTAATCAGGGCAAGTCGGGGTGTGTTATGTCGGGAACGTGGGCAGGCAAGTATACTCGTCGCAATACTGACGGAAAACTCCAGTTCGACATGACTCCCTTCCCGCCCGGTCCGCACGGAAACGGACAGGCTACCGTTGCATGGGGCAATATGCTTGTTATTCCAAAACGCGCACGTCAGGCGGAACTCGCGTGGAAGTATATTCAGTTTATCTGCTCAAAGTCGGGTAGCCTACGCCTCTTGAAATATCTGGGGCAGAACTCCCCGCGCCTAGACTTCTATGAAACGCCAGAGTGGGGCGCAATGTGCCGTAAATACCCTGACCTTATCAATATCCCCGCTATTTGTGCCAGTGGCAAAAAGCTGCGGCACACACAGGGCGCGGCGGTAGACTACGCCTCGCAATCCACCTTCGAGACACTACTACTCCACTATCCCGAAATTGAGCAAGGTAAGGGAGCGTTCCCCTCGCTTGAGGTTGGTGTAGCCAAAGCGGCAGGCGGAGTCAATCGGGTCTATGAGCGTTATAATAGGCAAGTAGCGCAGTGGCAACGAATGGAGGCAGGGCAGTGAAAAAACGCTCGCGGGTAGACTGGGGGGCGTATCTCTATATTGCCCCTGCATTCCTGCTCACCACCGTATTTAGCCTGTTTAGCATGGGAGTTAGCTTCTGGACGAGCCTACATAACTGGGATCCATTTCGGGGTGGTGGCGACTTCGTGGGAATGGACAACTATCGGCGCGTGCTAACCGGGACGGACAGCGTTTTTTGGGTAGCACTTCGCAACACTACGCTCTACGTCGTTATGGTCTTGGTAGGAATGATAGGCACGGCACTACCGCTCGCGCTTCTCTGTCGCAAAGCAAAGTACCTGCAAGGGCTGTTCCGGACGCTCTACTTCCTGCCTAGCATCACGCCGGGGGTAGTGGTTTCGCTCATATTCTATCAGTTGTTCGGGCTATGGGGGCAACTATTAGACAAAAGTACGACCGCACTCGTTGCAATTGCCATGATGGGTATTTGGAGTAGCATGGGCTACAATATGCTCCTCTTTCTTGCGGGGCTGAACGAGATACCTATTGACTTCTACGAGGCGGCGCGGATAGATGGTGCAAACTCTGTTACCGAGTTCTGGCATATCACAATTCCGTTTCTACGGAACACTCTCGTCTTTGTAATAGTCATGACCATTATCGGGGCGTATCAGGTCTTCACGTCGGTCTATGTGATGACGGGCGGAGGTCCTGAACGGAGTACACAGGTGCTTGCCTTCGACATCTTTATGAATGCCTTTAGCGTGTCTGGTCAGATGGGCTATGCAAGTGCGGCGGCATGGCTTCTGTTTCTAGTAATTGGCGTGTTTGTCTTTATTCAGATGCGACTGATGCGTAGTCAGCGCATCTATGATGAGTAGGCGGATATCATGAGTTTTATCACAAAAGGTAAATTCGGCACGGCACTCGCTTTGGTAGTGATGTGCATCGGCGCATGGGTGATGGCATTTCCATATCTGTTCGCGATTGGGAGTTCCGTCAAATCACGCTCCGAGTTTGCGAAAGACAGATATTCACTGATTCCTCCGCGCTACCAGCCCACCAAACTCTGGAACGTCTACGTTAATGGTAAGAGCGACCCTGAACACGCCGAGCAGTTGCAAAAGTGGTATCCCACGCGCAACTACGTGGAGGCGGTAGTCTACGGCGGGATAGACCGGTTTCTCTGCAACAGTTTCCTCTACGCAGTGATTATCACCTCCGTGAGTCTCTTCTTCAATACGCTGGCAGCGTATGCTTTTGCGCGGATGAAGTTCCCTGGTCGCGAGGTGCTGTTTAATACTCTTCTCGCGACGATGATGATTCCAAGCGTGGTGACGCTGATCCCGCAGTTCCTTGTGATACAGAAAATTGGGCTGGTTGACCACTGGCTGGGCGTGGTTCTGCCGGGCTTTGCGGGGGCGTTCGGCATCTTCTTACTCCGACAGTTCTTCCTGAATATCCCAATGGAGTTGGAGAATGCGGCACGATTGGACGGCTGTTCGAGATGGGGGATACTGTGGCTCATCATCGTCCCGCTCTCAAAGCCTGCTCTCATTACGCTGGGGCTGTTCACCTTTATGGGGGCTTGGAACTCGTTCGAGTGGCCCCTCGTGGTGCTGAGTAACGAGAACTACTACCCGCTGACAGTGGGGCTTGCACTGTTTCGAGACCAGAATGGGCAGGACTGGCCCCGCGTTCTTGCGGCGGGAGTTATGGGAAGTGCCCCCCTGATTGTCCTCTTCTACCTTGCCCAGAAGTTTCTTGTCGGAGGTATTAGCCTGAGCGGTATGAAAACGTAGAGTTATAAAAACAAGACCACACTAAAGATAGCGTGGTCTTGATGTGAAGTTAGGAGGAGTGTGTATATCCTCCACATTGGTCGTGCCTACACCATTTCAGGCAGAGGCTCATGTCCGTCAAGTAGATAGTTCGGGCGACCTGTTTCATCACGAACAGGCACGGAGGTAACATCTAATCCGACGGAGTGATAGAGTGTCGCGAAGACATCTTTGAAGTCTACAGGGCGGTCAGCCGCCTCTGCCGCGTCGCGAGTTGTCGCTCCAATCACCTGCCCGTGCCGCAAGCCGCCGCCCGACATGAGAGCGCAAGAGACTTTGGGCCAGTGATCGCGTCCGCCATCTTTATTGACGTTGGGAGTGCGCCCAAACTCACCCCAGACCACTACGGTTACGTTCTTATCCATTCCCGTATCGTGCAGGTCGGTAAGTAGAGCGGTTAGCCCTTGGTCAAGCATGGGGAGATATTTTTTGAGTTGCGTGAAGTTTTGCCCGTGATGATCCCAGCGTCCGTAGCCAAGAGTGACACATCGCGCCCCTGCCTCAACGAGCCGCCGTGCCATAAGGAACTGGTGATTCCACATGGGTCCCCCATCATCCACATTCCCGTCGGTTCCCTTGCCATAGCGTTCGCGCACTTTCGCGTCCTCTTTGTTGATGTCAAGTGCGTCTACGAGTTTCTTTGAAGTGAGCAGGTCGAATGCCTTGCGGTTGAGTTCGCCCACACCTTGCAGAGAATCCACATCTTTACGGAAGCGATCAACACTCTCCAACATTCGTTTTCTGTCCGCTAGCCGCTCCAAAGACATTCCTTTGAGAACCATGTCCGCCATCAGTTCGCCATCGGGCTTGAGGGGCCCGTGCGCCAGCCCTAGAAAACCGGGATCGCCAGGGTCAGCCCAGGGCATATGCCCCATTTTAGGGGAGAGACCAATGAAGGGGGGAACGGTCTTGTCAACGGGTCCGTACACTTTGGAAAGCACTGCACCCATTGTCGGTGCATGGTTACGCGACTGCTCAGCGACGGTATAGCCGCTAAAACATATCTGTGCTGCGTGTTCGTCTCTACCGCCGACAATGGAGCGAATAATCGTACACTTATCCATCATCTTAGCGAGGCGAGGCATATGTTCACTTGGTCTTAATCGGCTTGAACTAACCGCGTATCTCCGCGGGCGCGTCGGGCTTCAGATCAAACATATCTTGATGTGCTGGACCACCGGGTAGATATACCATGATAATGGCTTTATGTTGGCTTCGGATTCCTGCCTTTGCCTCTAAAGCCAACATCTCAGTAAGTCCCAGTCCCCCCATTGCCAAGCCACCCACCTTGAGGAACTCACGCCGAGAGATACCATCACAGAACGCCTGACCTTGCCTGCCTCGAATCGTAAGCATAACAGCCACTCCTAAGAATACAAATAGGGTAAAGTGTCGAAAATTTGCGGAGATTCTCCACCTATCAGTTTGGAGAGAATACAGAGCATATTGTTACAAGAATTATAACACATTGTTGATAAAGATGTCAAAACAACCTGTAACTCATTTCAAGGGGTAAAACCACGTTCATCACGCGGAAAGCTGTGTTAGTACTCATTCCGATACCACAGCAAGCGAAGAGTAGGGCAAAATAGGTTGAAGAACTCGTTTCAACCTCCATCATTAGAGCCAGCACCTTCGCGATTTAAAATTAATACGCCTGCTTATCTTGTTCAAGAGAGAGGCTCTTTCGCGCACTATGCGGCTAATTACCAGATGTGTACCCTCTTATGAAGCACTGAAAACAGTGTAGCAAACCGCAAACTCGTGGTACAATTACATAGAGATGTTAGCCCAAAAACGATGGCAGGAGAACCCTCTTTCTATGCGACTGGTTATTGTTACAGGTCCCTCTGGTACAGGCAAGACGCTTGCCCTTCATAGCTTCGAGGATGCCTCTTACTTTACGGTGGACAACCTTCCTCCGCGTATGTTGCCGCAACTTATTCAGAGTGTAGAGGGTTTTGACAGAATTGCCGTTGTGGTAGACACACGCTCCGGCAAAGCGTTCTCACACTTCGAGGAGGTCATTCGCCACCTTCGAGCCGGAAGCACGGAGGTAGAGATCCTCTTTCTAGATGCCAGTGATGAGACGCTTGTCCGTAGGTTCAAAGAGACACGCCGTCCTCATCCACTATTCACGCCCTCTTCTGATGACCGCACCGAAGACGGTATTGTTGAGGCGATTCATGCGGAGCGAACCCTGCTGGAAAATGCGCGTGCCCTTGCCGACTGCACTGTCGATACAAGCTCCCTTACCGCCTCCCAACTACGTGAGACCATCCACTCCAGCTACGCACAAGACACGCGCCCTGGTATGATGCTTATTATCACCTCTTTCGGTTTCAAGTACGGGCTTCCGGTAGATGCCGACCTTGTTTTTGATGTCCGCTTCCTCAATAACCCCTACTACCGCCCAGAACTTAGAAAGCGCACAGGGCGCGACCCAGAAGTGGCAGAGTATATCTACCGCGACCCGCGCACTCAACCCTTTCTTGACCGCCTCCATGACCTCATTATGTTCACGTTGCCAGAGTACCGACGCGAGGGAAAAGCCTACGTAAATATCGCGATTGGGTGTACAGGCGGGAAGCACCGCTCTGTAGCACGCACAGAAGAGTTGGCAGGGTCTCCCGAATATCTCTCCGCCGACTGCGGAGATAAAACTATGAAAAAGTTCATGCCCTCTCTCAAGTGGCTCTACCCTGGGATGCAGGTCAAACGATGGACAGGGCTTGCTCTTATCGGCATGGCACTCTTTTTGATTGGTATGGGGATGCGCCTCCAAGCCCCCACCCCTGAATCCAAACTGCTTGGTAAAATGACGGAGAGAATGTTCTTCTACTCATTACATAGCATGAAGGCATTGCAGATTGGAATGTTACTTAGCGTACTAGGTGCCATCCTCTGTTTCTATGCCGCGTCGAGGCTGGTTATCTCTCTGGTGCAGGCGATAGAGCCTGACCGTGCTGATAGAGGGTTAGCCGATATTGTGTACCAGCGTCGTAAACTGAGTCAGGGTAAACACGTTGTGGTCATTGGAGGGGGAACAGGGCTTTCAACACTCTTGCGCGGGCTGAAACACTACAGTAGCAACCTAACGGCAATTGTTACGGTAGCAGACGATGGAGGGTCATCAGGAAAAATCGTGAAGCAACTGAATATGCTTCCCCCCGGCGATATTCGCAACTGCCTTGTGGCTCTTGCCGATGACGAAACCCAGATGACGGAACTCTTCCAGTATCGCTTTAAAAAGAGCGTCCGCCCAGACGAACCCGTTGCGGTTACGCGCAAAAAAGGACAAGCCTCCACAGCGGTTGCCGAGAAGCCTGAGACACTGGATTTTGGTGAAGGACTACGTGACCATGCGTTCGGTAACCTGCTCATCGCCGCCATGTGCGCCATAAATGAGGGCGATTTTCAGAAGGCAATACGAGAAACAAGCCGAGTTCTAAATGTACGCGGGCGTGTTCTTCCTTCCACCATTGAGCATATTCAACTACGGGCTGAAATGGAAGACGGCTCACTACTTACAGGGGAGACAACGATTGCTGGGGCACGGCAAAAAATAGTGCGTATGATGACCGTCCCTGAAAAGCCGCACCCTCCTGCCGAAGTCCTTGACGCGATTGAAAACGCAGACATCATAATTTTAGGACCGGGGAGTGTCTTCACAAGCATTATTCCCAACCTGCTTGTGGAGGGTATTCCTGCCGCTATTCGTCGCTCTAAAGCCCGTAAGGTCTATGTCTGTAATGTAATGACCCAGCGCGGTGAGACAGAGGGCTTTACCGTTTTTGACCATATCGACACCATAGAGCGGCACGCTGGACAGCGTATATTCGACTATGTGCTAATCAATACGGCGGAGCCGGCACAGCCAACCAGAGAGCGATACGGTAAATACGGTGCAAACATCGTTGTAAACGATATAGACAAGGTGAAGGCGGCGGGCTATCGCCCCGTAACAGGCAATTTCCTGAATGAAACCGACCTTGTGCGCCATAACTCGGAAGAGCTGGCGCGAACAATCATGGCGTTGTCGGCAAATAAAAAGTAGTGCGTAATCTGATCCTCTCCCGTTAGCCCAGCCACGTTTCCAGTATCTGCGTTGGGCGATAGGCTCTCCACAGTATCGTTTCGGGTGGTCTGCCGGCTAAGGAATCTAAGGGGATTGCCCCAATAACTTCACTCTCGTAGACACTTGCTCCCATCTCCATTGCCCACTCGCGAACTGCCTCAAAAACAGAGGGAAGCGGTGTCTTCTCTGGCTCAGTCAGGTTCATGGAGACCTGCGCCCGCTTTTGAGACTCCAGTAAAAGCCCCAAAGCCCGTACTCCTTCCCATAGCGGGCTATGCCCTCGCGCCTCCCGAATCCGTTTCGCAATCACCTTCGCAACACGCACATCTGAGGTCAATAGGTTGATGTTGTAGGCGACTAGCGGAGAACGTGCCCCGACTATCGTAATACCTCCCGTAGGGTGGGCATGGGAGCCTCCCATATCGGGCGCATGGTCGCCTATAAGCTCCGCACTTTGTAGAGCCTCAAAGCCCCCTTTACGAAGGGTAGGAAGGGCGGCAATATGCCCCGGCTTTGCTGACCACTCGTAGAAGTAGATGGGCAGAGTGCAGGTTTTCGCTAAATCTTCGCCTATCCGATAGGAGAGCGCAACCGCCTCTGCGCGACTCGTATGGCGCAAGGGAATCACCGGAAGCACATCTATCGCCCCGACACGTGGATGCACTCCCGAATGCTGACGCATATCTATTCGTGAAACGGCGACTTGCCCCGCAGAGACTGCCGCCTTCCGTACCCCCTCGGCATCCCCCAGAAACGTCATCACACAGCGATTATGATCGTAGTCTGCAGAGTAGTCTATAAGTCGAACACCTGAGACACACTGTATTGCGTCGGCTATCGCATGAATAACCTCCCTACGCCGCCCTTCGCTAAAATTTGGGACACATTGATAGACTGCGGATGGCATGGCTTTTATACCGCCATACCCCCATCTACCACTAACCCAGACCCCGTGATAAACGCAGACTCATCCGATGCAAGATAGAGTGCGGCATAGGCGACATCTTGGGGCTTACCTATCCGCCCTACGGGTTGCCTATCTTCAAAGGCTTTTCGTGCCGACACAGGGTCGGGAGAACTCTCAATTCGCTGTTTGAGAGAGGGGGTCTCGATGGTGGCAGGCGATATGTAGACCACGCGAATACCCTCTTTGGCATGATCTAGCGCGACGGCGCGGGTCAGCCCAATCACACCGCCTTTTGCGGCAGAGTAGATGGCGCGATTGGTAATCCCCATCATCCCCGCGACGCTCGCCATATTGATTATCACGCCCCCGCCCTGTTCACGCATGAGGGGAACTCCGTACTTGCATCCCAAAAAGACGCTCTTGAGAGTGGTGGCTATCTGCTCATCCCAGTCCTCCTCAGTGTTGTCTTCCACGCGCCCTTGCGCGACGGTTCCCGCATTATTAAAGAGGATGTTCACCTTACCAAAAGCCTCCAGTGTCGCCTCTAGCATCCGCTTTACCTCTGCACCGTTGGCAACATCTACGGTCAGGGCTATTGCCTTACCGCCCTCTTGGGTAATGAGGTCTGCCGTCTCTTGTGCAGTGGCTCCGTTTCTATCTACCACAACAACCGACGCGCCTTCGCGTGCAAAAACCTGTGCAGTCTCTCGCCCAATTCCGGCTCCCGCACCTGTTATAACGGCTACTTTGTCTTTGAGTCTCATATCAAAATACTCTCCTTCTTGTTTGTTTCTCTCCAAAAATCTCGCGAGGGCGTACGATATAAACCCCACCTCCCTCTCCCTTCCCCTTGCAAGGGGAAGGCTCATTGGGGTCTGTAAAGATAGATAATGAGATATGGGAGGCTTATCTGTACCC
>JAPLCR010000368.1:0-9205 GCA_026392135.1 Armatimonadota bacterium | reverse complement strand
ACGGTCCTGCGGACATCTTTCTCCCGAATTGGGAGAAAGATTTGACCTATAAGCTTGACTGTATCGCGATGCGACGCATTCACCCCTAAAGACTTTGCATACCCTCACCCCGGAGCCTCTTCACAAAGGGGAGACCTGCAATGCTCCCGTTCACCGCCAACTTTTGAAGAGCGAGGAAGCCTCCCAGTACCGCGCATTCGCCCCTCTCCGTGTTGGGGAGGGGTAGTCGGGTGCGGCGCAAAAGGCTTATTGCGCTACTACAACCTTGTTCAAAACTCAAAAATTTTGATTCCTGCGCCTAGCGGCGCAGATAAAAGAGTAAAAGGGACAAACACGCAAAGGGCAATCAGGAGTTCACGCGAAAAACACAACGAAACCCGAAGTCGAAGTTCCTAATAGAAGGGCTGCCGTAGTCCCGGTCGGCGCAACGGAAGACATCGGGACTGTAGCTGTACCAAGAACCGCCGCGCAACACACGGTACATAGTTGCAGTGTTATTCACTGGATTTACCACTCGCGCAGGATCTGTTTCCCAGAAGCCAGCATCGTAACCGTCCAGACACCACTGCCATACGTTACCCGCCATGTCGCTCACGCCTTCCGGGGTCATACCACGCTCCCCTATAACACCTGTTCCCTCTGAACTACTACGATTGCACCATAACTTGCTTGCGTCAAACTCATCTCCCCAAGGAAACTTCCGCCTGCCCGCCCCTCGCGCCGCCCGTTCCCACTGTGCTTCACTCGGCAGGTCGCCCCCCGCCCACTGCGCGTAAGCCCGCGCCTCATGCCAGCTCACGTTCACGATTGGGTGGTCGCGCTTGCTCCATTTCGGGTTAAAGCCGGGCGCACTAGGCATACTCTTGCCCGTCGCCTTGGAGTACGCCGCGTACTGCTCCACCGTCACCACATTCTTATAAATATAGTAGTCTGTCAGTTCCACCGTATGGCGCGGGTTATCGCTCTGGTCGTCGTCCCCCATCAAGAACTTGCCCGCAGGAATGTAGATTAACTCCGCGCCGTCTTTGGGGTCTGTTGTTGGTTTAGACGGGGCGGGGGGTAGGTTCGGGACGCTACCTAAAGGGGGTACGGTAGTATTGACGGGAGCGGTGTGGGGGCTAGATAGGTTGGGAACGCTACCAAGTTCGCGAGGCTGTATCTTTTGCTCAGTTATCCGCCGTAAGAGTCGCTCGTAACCTGCGTCTATCAGTTCGTAACGCTCCATCTGGTAGTAGGTGAAGCCGCGTAGAGGCGTGGGGATATGGCTATTCACGCAAGTTGGCAGGAGGACTGGGAGGAACTTGGGATTCACGCCGGGACTATCATACAGCGCGTTCCGCATGATTTTCATCTCATGCAAAACCCCTTGTCCGCCGCCCGCGCTCACCCTTCGCTCAACATACTCAAAATACGCCTGACTGCATATCACAAGAACAAAGTCGGCGTTCCTAATCTGACCTTCCATCCACTCCTCCCACGTATAGGAGTGATGAAGGTCGTATTCGTCTATCCAAGCGTCTATGCCATGCCCTCGCAAAGTGTCGGCTAAATCGTACACCCGCTGGTTATGGTCGCCCGATGTTTCACGTTTGTAACTAATAAAGACACGCTTTGGCGTATTGGCGGGAGAGGGACTCAAGCGAGAACTCCTATCTAAGAATAACGCGCAGGATTATCAAAAGTGATTTCTATTATATCCGATTTGTCGCTCGTTAGGCGACGCTATTTTTCCTGTAAGAGTTGAGTATAGCACCGCTCTTGCTCCGCCAGCACCTCCTGATAGTGAGCGAAATGCGCGGCGTTCGGTAGGTAGGTCTTTCCCATACGCGTCTCCCACTCTATATCTCCAAGCGAACCCTCGGCTTCCATTGCCAAGAAAGCCGCGCCCCTGCTACTCGCCTCTGGCTCTTCAGTAAGCGTTATCGGTTGCCCTAAAGCGGAGGCGAAAATCTGCGCCCACGCAGGAGATTTGCTCAGAATGCCGCCCGACGCTATCACCTCGCGCACCTGCGGAAAAACCTCGCTCAACTGCCCCGTTGCAAGCGTAAAGCGCAGGGCGATAGCCTCCATCACCGCGTGAACAATATCTACTGGGGAGGTGTCGAGGTTCATACCGACGAACGCGGAACGCGCCTTAGGATTCCAGTTCATGCCCCTTTCACCAGACATAAAAGGCAGAAATACCAAGCCATGTCCGCCTGGAGGTGCGCTTTGCAGATACGCCTCCAACTCGTCACGAGGAGGTAGTTTCAGGCTCTTCTGTAGCCAGTCAAACACGTTTCCACCGTCGCTAAAGGCAGTTCCAATAAGCGGACGCGCCTTGTCTATACGATAGTACCAGCAACCAGAGGGCTGAATGGGAGGCGTAGGCATCTGCGACTCGTGCCACAGAACACGCACCGCCCCCGACGTGCCCAAGTTGATAGCGAAACGCTCTGGTGAGGTACAGCCGCTCCCAACGTTTCCACACGCACCATCGCCTACTGCAGGGAAGAAGGGAACCTCTTTCAGCGAAGCCCAACGCTCTGCGAACTCGGCGCGAAGCCCTCGTGCTGGCTCGTTCAGGTTAACTATAGGTGAGAATTTCTCCTCTGCTAAGCCATAACAGCGAAATGCTTCCGCGTCCCAAACACACGCCTCCTGATTCATCAAGCCCGTACCGGAAGCCATTGAGACCGAAACCCGTATCGCATGAACCCCAAAGAGCCGCCCGAAGAAGTACTCGCAAGGCGAGACCCATCTGTCTACAGCGCGGTAGGCTTCGGGGTGCGTTTCGCGTAGCCACACAAGTTTGGCAGGGTAGTACGAAGGGTGTATGCGACAGCCCGTCCGACGGTGTAGCATCAACTCATCTAATTCAAGACGTAGGCGATTCGCTTGGTGCGCGGAGCGGGTGTCTGCCCACATATAAATCGGAGTAAGTGCATTTCCATGCCTATCGATACCTACCATTGAGTGCCAGAAAGTAGAGATTCCGACGGCACGAATAGTGTACTCCTGTCTCTCTACTTGGCGTAACAGGCTGTCTATGCAGGAGGCAGTATGCTGAAGCATCTCCTCCGCAGGAATCTCAGCACCTCCATCCGGTGTGGTGTGGAGTGCGTACTTTATCTGCGCCTCGTAGGGCTTCACAAGGTTGCCCTGCGTGTCCCATAATAGAGCGCGTGTCGAGGAGGTTCCTATATCAAGGCTAAGAATGACATCTAGCATTAGAGTGTTACCTCAACTCGTTTACGCACCGCCTCAGAGACGACCTCAACGCCGTCGACTCGTACACGAAAGCCTGTCTCTTCGCCCCACATCACATCTACCCAGTGTCCGCGAATGTGGAGACGCTCTACTCGAAATGACTGTATTGGGAATGCAAGCGGGTCTATCACCAGTCGTCCCTTTAAGCCGGGTTCAGGTTGAATACCTACTACCATCTGCATAATAGTATCAACTACCCATGAGTGTTGATAGTCGTCAATACCACGATAGAGCGAGGGAACGCCGTTGTATGGGTTGTAGTGTTCGTAACTATTGGGGAGCTTGGGGTCGCCATCCGTGAACAGCATACGGATATATGTCATCAGGAAAGTAACGGCTTTGGGCTTTAGCCTCTCCTCTAAATGGCGTGCCGTCCGTACTAATGCAGTAAGGACGTGCGAATTCGTCATTAGCCAGACACGCCCGTTCCATGGGCAACTGTGACGCTTCCCTTTCCACTCCGCCTCTGCATCAAAGTAGGGATCATCAACGCTACAGGCAGGTATCGGAAAAGGCGTTCCAAAGGTGTGGGGGTCATCCAGATGCCTCCACGCGCCCAGATGTTCGGGGCGACCAATATCCTCCATAAAGGGATAGAAACCAACCGCCGTCTTGTAAGGCGATTTTTCGCGGGTTGCAGGATGCACGTCTTTGAAAAGCTTCGCGTTGTCATCCCACATCCCTGCACGTATCGCAGAGCGCGTCGTGCTAGCCTTTACATCCCACCGGTTCATATCCTCTTTCTGTCCTAACTTGTCGGCAAGATACGACAGAGCGCGTTGTAGGCGATAGAGGTAGACTGTTGCATCCACCCCTTTGACCTGTATTGCCCCCCATCTATCCGCGTTTGGGTTTACGAAGAGATAGCGGCTCATATACTCCTGCCCTGTCTCCCCTTGGTCTAACACGTCGTATAATCCGGAACCCTCTTTGTCGCGCACACGGTCAAAGTATTCGGCATAGCGCACAAGGTAGGGATACACCTGTCTCACAAAATCGAGATCCGAAGAGAGGTGGTAAATTTGTAGTAACGCCCCGCCCCAGTCGGCATGATAGAAGCCTCTATCTTCTCGCCACATATAGAGATGACCGGGCAGAAAGCCGTCGTTGGGGTTCTCAGCGTCTAGCGTCTGGTTTGCGAGGAAGTTGAGAAGACAACCTTTTGCAAGAGTTTGGTCGTGCATCCATGCGGTTTCGCGTATGTGGCACTGAGCCGAGTAGGTAATATGTGAGCGAAAGCCGGCTATCCCCTCAAAAACGCAAGGGTACGGCAGATTACCCGCTGCCACATTCACAGTGTTGAGGCGTAAGCCGTACCAGCGATACCAGTAATAGGTCTCTAAGTAGGGGTCGCTACACTCAAAGGAGGGTACAGAGTCGAAATACTCCTCCCAACTCTGCCTGCTCCACGCAATAGGGTCGTGTATCATGTTCTCGCGGAGTTGGTCAAGTGCCTGTTCACGGTGCAGGGCAACGGAGGCACCAAAAGTCATTACCTCAGAACCCTCGGCGGGAACCTCTACTGTATACTGCATGGCGAGATGCAACTGCCCTGCGATATTCGTCCCTTCATCCCACTGCATTTCACCCGGCAATACGCAACTTGCAAACTTTTCAGGAAAGAGGGAGGTCTGCCAGAGGGGAGAGAGGTCGGTGGCTTCTGCAAGGTTGGCTGTCCACGAATCGGGAAGACGGCTCCCCCCTATCGCGGTATAGACGGCGTAAGGCTCCTGGGTGTTTATTGTCTTTTTACGCTCTCCCCAGCCATACACCGCCGCGGGCGCGTCGCCAGCGGCTCCGTACATAACGCGATGCGCGAAGGAGAAAGCGTCTAAATCCCGCTCTAGCGCGTCCGCGCTCACTCCCGCCTGTCCGGGTATCAACTCCTGCCTAGCCTGAAGGCTCCACTGTAGCAGGTGAAGCACGAGAGGAGTTGTCCCCCTATTCCGCAGGGTGAGGCGGCTGATAAATGTGTCGTTTGGCGTGACGACACGCTCCTCCTGTATCTGTAGATAGGGAAGCCCCTCAATGGTGTAGATTTGCGTGAGTTTGTCGGGAGTCCAGCGGCGCAGGGCGCGGTTAAGGGTAAGAGGTCGCCCCTGCTCATTCATCACAAGAACACAGAAGAGGCGTTCGAGGCGGATGTCGGCAAAGTAGGTTTCATCCCAGAAGCCGGGCGTGTCCACGCTTTTTGGGAAGGGGGGCGCGTACTGCGTCGCTCTCCCCCCACCCAGATACCACTTATCATTCCGCTCAAGAGTGCGAAATATATCTACACGCGGAGCCAAGCTATCTACCTCCAAGCCGACGGCGCGTGAAACTCCGTGTCGCCGTAGAGGGTTTGAATAAAGTTGATTTGCCCTGCGTGATATGCCATATTGCGTAAGGGCATAATGATAAGGTTCTTACCTACAATTTGAGCGCGGGGATGCTGATAGACACGCTCTAAATTCTCATCGGGCATGGCGCGTATCGCGGTGGCAAGAAGGTTTGCGCTCTCCACAAGTTGGTTTTGCGCGTCCTCCGTATTCTCAAAGGCGTAGTCGTGCAGGCTACCCGCCAGCACCTCCTCGCCGCTTATGAGTTTCGCCATAAAACGATTGACTCCCACACACTCGCCCACCTGTTGCGTGGCGGAGCGGGTTGTTGTTTCAGGAAGCCAGTCGCGCTTATCCTCCTGCGTGGTTTGCAGGAAGTGCGCCAGTGATACGGCGACGCGGACGGTCTGTTCCGCCACGTACTCTTGAATTGTCATTTTGGTTTCTCCTTTTACGTCTACCCAACCCTCTCCTTCGCAAGGAGAGGCGTCTTTGTGCCACCATTGCGGTAGCGGGGCGGTTGTTTACACATAACCTCACCCAACCTCTCCTTCGCAAAGGAGAGGAGTTTTACTGCCGCTAATTAGATAACGGGGCTAACCTTACGCCTTCGCGCCACAAGAGCCTCTCCTTTGCCGAAGCAGAGGTTGGGTGAGGATAAGCTCTGAGGTTCGCAAGGGGTCATTTTTTCAAAAAAATCGATTCTTGCGCCTTCGGCGCAACATTTGAAAAGGGTAAAAGCGACAAAGAGCAAAGGGTTACGGGAGTCCTCGGAAAACAACGCGGAACCCCCCAGCGTAGCTCCCGCTGCCTGGACCGATCCAGCCCCAGGCGGCGCAACGGAAGCTGTCTGGATTGTTGTCGCTCCAGGAACCGCCGCGCAGCACACGCTCCATACGTACAGTTACATTCACTGGATTTACCACGTGCGATGAATTGCCACCCCAGTAGTCCTTGTCGTACCCGTCCAGACACCATTGCCAAACATTGCCGGACATATCGCTCAAGCCCTCTTGAGTTATGCCCCGAACCCCTACTGGGCCAGTGCCCACTGATTCGCTAAGATAATCCCATACCTTACTTTTATCGAACTCATCCCCCCACGGGTATTTGCGCCCATCGGTACCTCGCGCCGCACGCTCCCACTGCGCCTCGCTTGGTAAATCACCACCCGCCCACTTCGCATAAGTCCGCGCCTCTGCCCATGTCACATTCACGATAGGGTGGTCTTTCTTACTCCAGTTTGCATCGAAATTCGGTGCAAAAGGCATCTTCGCGCCCGTCGCTTTGCAGTAAGCCTCATACTGCCCAACCGTCACCACATCCTTATAGATGTAATAGGCTGAAAGCTCTACTGTGTGACGCGGGTTATCCTCAATGTCATCATCGCCCATCAAAAACTTACCCGCAGGAATAAGAACCATCTCCGCCCCATCCTTTGGGTTCTTCTTCGTTATCACCGTGGGCTTTTCTGTCTTAGCGGTTTGGTGAGGCGTAACACCCTTGTTATCGCTGGATGTTTTCGCACACCCCAAAAGGTTGCCTATTACGAAAATGCCCAACAGGGCGACCTGCGCCACAAACCCTGCTTTCTGAATAAGGCTACGCATATCTCCTCCTCTTGGCTTGCCTGGTGAAATTCATCTCACCCTAGCCCTCTCCTTCGCAAAGGAGAGGAGTTTTACTGCCGCTAAATGAGATAACGGGACTAACGCTAATATCTCGCGCCACAAGAGCCTCTCCTTTGCCGAAGCAGAGGGCTAGGGTGAGGGGTTATGTGCAGAGCGCAACCTACCCGTTCTGTTTTGCAAACTCGTGGATATACGCCGCAAGTGCCTCGCAACCCTCTTTCGGGAAGGCGTTGTAGACGGAGGCGCGGAATCCGCCAACCGAACGGTGTCCTTTGAGACCGTCCATGTCGCGCTCCTGCGCTCCGGCAAGGAACGCTTTTTCGAGGTCGCCGTTCTTGATGCGGAAGGTGAGGTTCATCAAAGAGCGGTCAGCCTTCACGGTGACGGCGGGGTCGTAGAAGTCGGGATGCGCGTCCAGTGCGTCGTAGATGGCTCCCGCTTTCGCTTCGTTACGCGCCTGCATAGCAGCGACTCCGCCCTGCGCCTCAATCCACTTCAACACCTCGCCCACCACAAAGATAGGGAACGTGGGAGGCGTGTTGTAGAGCGAGTCGGCTTTCGCGTGGGTTTTGTAGGAGAGGATAGCCGGAATATCGTCTGTGGCGGTAGCGAGATATGACTTGCGAACCACGACAATCGTAACGCCTGCGGGTCCCGCATTCTTCTGCGCTCCCGCATAGATAAGGTCGAATTGAGAATGGTCGCGGTTGATAGCAAAGATGTCGGAGGACATATCCACGATGAGCGGAACGCCGCCTGTGTTAGAGGTAAAGTGAACGTACTTCGCGTTCGGCGTGAGGTTCAGCGCGGTAGGTAGGCAGGCGTATTTCTCCGCTTCCGAAGACCCCGCGACGTTGACTGTGCCAAAGCGTTTTGCCTCGCCAATCGCCTTCTTGCTCCACTCCCCAGTGTGAATGTAGTCGGCGGTGTCGCCCTTGCCCAAAAAGTTCATGGGAAGTTGTGCGAACTGCATACTCGCGCCGCCGCCCAGAAAGAGGACGCTGTATTCGTCGGAGGAAAGCCCTAGCACACTCAAGAGGCGGGCTTGCGCTCCAAAATGCACCGCCTCATAGTCCTTACCACGATGGCTGACTTCGAGGAGAGACATTCCTGAACCATTAAACTCTACGACGGCACTGCTCGCTGCCTCCAAAACGGGGATGGGCAGTATCGCAGGTCCCGCGCTAAAGTTGTAAATCCTTTTCATTTTGTGTATCACTTTCTTCTAAGTTTTGTGGTACCTACTCAGATAACTCTCATGGAGAGAGCAAGATTCACCTCTCTATACAAGTCCTTCTCCCGAATCGGGAGAGGGATGCCCGCAGGGCAGGGTGAGGGCTGAGTAGTTACGTTTTGTGCTGAAAACAGGCACTATCTTGCCCAGCGTTGGTCTCTTCCTTTAGGGGTGTCCAGGGATGCCGCCGTAGCTTCCACGGCATAAGAAAGGACTCTAAGACAACCTTGCGCGAAATTTTCGAGTGACCAAACTGACGGTCTGTAAACGTAATTGGAACCTCCGCGATCTTCATTCCAGCACGGTGCGCCCGATACCCCATCTCCACCTGAAACGAGTAACCTTCTGAGTGGAGCGTATCAATCTGGACAGAAGAGAGGGCACGGCGCGTCCAGCAACGATAGCCAGCGGTAGCATCCAATATCGGGATATGAGAGAGAGTTCTCACATACCAGACGGCAAAGCGCGATAACAGAAGGCGGTGCAGGGGCCAGTTTTTCACTCCGCCGCCAGCACAGTAGCGTGACCCGATAACAAGGTCAGCCTCGCTTGTTTTGGCAACAAGAGTAGGAAGAACGGAGGGGTCATGCGAAAGGTCGGCATCCATCTGAATAATACAGTCGTAGTCCGCGGTGAGGGCGCGTTGGAAGCCATCCCGATAGGCACGCCCTAATCCGCGTGCGCCAGTGCGTCGCACGGCTCTAAAGTTAGTATACGCGGGGTTTCCTGCGAAGATTTTGTCTGCGATATCCGCAGTGCCATCGGGAGAGTTG
>JAPLCR010000524.1 GCA_026392135.1 Armatimonadota bacterium | reverse complement strand
GTCCTTCTCCCGAATCGGGAGAAGGATGTCCTAAGGACAGGATGAGGGACGGGTACAGATAAGCCTTCCCTATCTCAAACTCGCTCATACATTCCCCAATGAGGTGTCGAACGGGGGAAAGGGTTGGGGTTAGGGGGCGGTAGCGGTACAGAGGGCGAATTACTATGCCGCATCGCCTATCTGACAGACTCTCCCAACTCAAATGAAACACACCCAATTGTTTTTGGCGTTTCAGTCCCAAATTGCGAAGCCATATTCTCAAAAGTGAAGGCTTTTCACGATTTAGACGGGATTGATACCCCGACAAAGATAGGCAGAAATAAAAGTGTCGGGTAGTGAACTCCCTATTCCCAATCATCGTATGGTACACTGTTTCCAATTCGCAGAGGGCGAGTTTTTGCCTACCTGAGCGTTTTCCAAATAAAAATGGAACCGACAAATTTATAGCCCGAACGCGCTAGGCGCGTTCGGGCTTCAGTAGGCGAACCGGGCAGATGCCCGTTCATGACCTGTAAACTTCTCTATTCTCACCGCCGACGCAAGCGAAAGGCGAAGAGAGACAAGAAGACGGCTAAAACAGGCTAGTCCGCCAAGCCACCTCGTTGACTATGATCCATGTTAGTCACCACCCCCTTTCTGAGTCAATTTCTATTGTAGAGAAATTGTTTTCAAATGTCAAGGGGGCGCATTACTAATTTCAAACTTTTTTAGAGGTTTTTTGACCGTTGAAAATTACGTTTTTGGGAACCAGCGCGGGAGCGCCTACACGTAGGCGCAATGTGACCAGCATCGCCCTCCAACTCGACCAGCAGTCTAAGCTCTGGCTGTTCGACTGCGGGGAGGGGACTCAGCATCAGGTACTACGTTCACCGCTCCGCCTCAGTCAGCTTGATAAGATATTCATCACCCACCTGCACGGCGATCACCTCTTCGGTCTGGTGGGGCTGCTTGCGAGTCGCTCTCTGCAAGACAGTATCGAAAGCCCCGTCACGATTTACGGACCTCAGGGGCTTTCTGAATACATTCGAGTCTCTCTTGAGATAAGCCGAACCCGTTTACAATACCCTATTCAAATTGAAGTTACCAAACCGGGGCAGGTATGCGATACAGAGATGGTGGAGGTTTTCGCCGCTCCGATGTCACACGGTATTACTACGTTTGGCTACGCCGTGAGCGAAAAAACACAGCCCGGACGTTTTGAGGTGGAGAGAGCGAAGGAGTTAGGAATACCAGAGGGACCCTTGTACGGTCAACTAAAGCGCGGCGAGACCGTGATGCTTCCTGATGGGCGAGAGATAGACGGTAAGTCGCTGGTAGGCGCAGAGAAGCCTGGGCGTAAAATCGTATTCTGCGGAGATACAACCTTCACTCCGAACGCGATAGAGCTGAGCAGAGACTGCGACCTACTTATCCACGAAGCGACCTATATGCACGCCGACAAACCGTTGGCACTACGTGCGAATCACTCTACCGCAATTATGGCGGCGGAGGTGGCTCTGCAATCGGGTGCGAAAATGCTCGCTCTTACGCACTTCAGTGCTCGCTACGAGGCGGACACGGCGCAAGGGTTGCCGGAACTCCTTGCGGAGGCGCAGTCGGTTTTCCCTAATACCTATCTCGCTCACGATTTTTGGACGGTTACGGTTCCGCGCCGCGTACCGCCGTCCGCGTAATTTAAGAAAGGAAACTATCCATTTTGGAGATTCGAGTATTAACGAAAGAGGAGTCCTCATTAGGTCGTCCTATCTGGGCGCAAGCCTTCTCGCACGGCGGGTTTAGCATCGTGGACGACCATGTGGACACATCACACGGCAAATCCTACATCTGCGGGGTCTTTGACGATGCGGGGTTTCAGTGCGTCGTCGTTGTCAACGACTACCGCATCTATCTTGGAGACCGCGCCATCGTTCCAATGGGCGGAATCGGCGGAGTAGCGTGCCTGCCCGCAGTGCGCGGCAAGGGCTATGCGGGGGCGTGCCTACGCTACAGTATCGCGCAGATGCGGGAGAGCGGGCACGTTGTCTCGCTACTCGGTCCTTTCAGTTGGGACTACTATCGCCGTTTCGGGTGGGAGTGGGTAGGCGTTTCTCGAAAGTACGCCGCCACCTCCTCCTGCTTGCCCAACAGCCCCGAAACAGAGGCTGTTCGCGCCGCTACAGAGGCGGATTTCCTTACTATTCATCGCCTATACGAATCCTATTCAAAGCGCTACAGAGGGTGCTTGCAACGCGCTGAGAGAGCGTGGGACTGGCTCAAGGACGATAGTAATCGGTATACCTACACCTATCTCTATGAGCGAGATGGCGTGGCGGAGGGCTATCTTACGATACGGGGCGGTAAGGAAGAGGAGACCCGTATTCGCGAGTTCATCGCTCTTACGGGGAGGGCGCAACGCGGGCTACTTGGTCTCTTGCGCCGTCACACCATGCAGACCAAAAAGTTCACTTGGAACGCTCCTGAAAACGACCCGCTCTGGTCTCAGTTCTAC
>JAPLCR010000091.1:545-7526 GCA_026392135.1 Armatimonadota bacterium | reverse complement strand
CATATCGCCCTCAATTTGCTCAGGAGGGAGAAGACCTGTAAGAACGGAATTAAGGTCAAAAGAACGAAGGCGGGATGGGATGACAAATATCTTCGGAAAGTTATTGAGAGCTGTTCACATATTTAGATGCGTTTGCCCTGTGAAATCCGCCCCGTGGGTTTTAATCGCCCTATGCTTCGGTCTATGCCTAACGACGCATAACGTCTTCGCGAGGCAAGCGCACAACAGTCAGAACAAACAGAAGGTCGGCACCCTCCCCGCCCCCACTCCTCACAACTTCGCAAAATGGGAGAAGGAGATAGCCGCGTTTGAAGCCTCTGATAGCACTGCGCCACCGCCAAAGGGCGCGATTCTATTTATTGGCTCTTCGGTGATTCGCTTATGGAAGACGCTCGCGGCGGACTTTCCAGACTATCAGACGATAAACCGGGGATTCGGTGGTTCGGAGATAGCCGACTCTACGCTCTTCGCGCCGCGCATCGTCTTCCCCTACCAACCTAAGCAGATTTTTCTTCGCGCCGGAGGGAACGATATTCACGCCAAAAGAACGCCCGATGAAGTAGCGGAAGATTTTCGGGAGTTCGTTCGCGTCGTTCACAAGAGACTCCCCAAAACCGAGATTGTCTATATCGCGGTCAACCCCGCCCCCTCGCGCTGGGCGGAGAATCAGCGTTACCAGACGCTAAACGCCCTGATTCGTAAGTTCGCGCGACGCAATCGACGAGTGAAGTATATTGACGCTTACAACATCAGCCTGACTCCGACGGGCGAGGCGCGTCCTGAACTCTTCGTGAAGGATATGCTTCATTTCAACGCGGAGGGCTACAAAATTCTTGCGGAGCGGGTGCGCCCAATTCTGAAGAAGCCGTGAAGAGCGGTTAGACCTAGTTTAGAGTCTCGCCGCGTTCCAAGCGTCGAAGATAGTTGAGGAGGAATTTTCTCCCCTCTTGCGCGGCGACCTTGTGCCTCTCGTCAAGCGGGTTGTTGGAAACATCCAGCGTTTGGAGTTTCGCGAGGCTCCCCAACCAGTCAGGAAGGGAGGTCAGGCGGTTCATAGAAACATTAAGATAGGCGAGGTTCTTGAGGTTCCTCAGACTCTCCGGAAGGGAAGTCAGGCGGTTCTCGGAAACATTGAGTCTTTCAAGGTTCGCAAGATTTCCTAAACTCTCCGGCAGGGAAGTCAGTTCGTTTTTAAAAGCATAAAACATTGTAAGGTTCGCAAGGCTCCCCAACCAGTCAGGAAGGGAAGTCAGCGGATTGGCTTCGACAAAAAGTCTTTCAAGGTTCGCGAGGTTCCTCAACCAATCAGGAAGAGAGGTCAGGTGGTTGAAAGAGACATCAAGTCCCGTGAGGTTGGTAAGATTCCCCAACCACTCAGGAAGAGAGGTAAGTTCGTTGCCACAGATATTAAGCGTTGTGAGATTGGCGAAGTTTCCTATCCACTCAGGAAGGACAGTCAGCGGGTTGCTATTAACTTGAAGCGCTGTGAGGTTCGTGAGGCTCCTCATACTCTCTGGAAGAGAGGTAAGTTGGTTCACAGAAACATTAAGATATATGAGGTTCTTGAGGTTCCCCAGACTCTCCGGAAGGGAGGTCAGATGGGTGTTATAAACATCAAGATATGTGAGGTTCGTAAGGTTCCCCAACCACTCAGGCAGAACGGCAAGGTAGCGGTTGGCGCAAATATCCAGTTTCGTGAGGTTCGCGAGGTTCCCCAAAGTATCAGGAAGCGAAGTAAGGCGGTTCCAAGAGACATCAAGTTCCGCAAGGTTGGCAAGTCTCCCCAACCAGTCAGGAAGGACGGGCAGTTCGTTGAAAGAGACATCAAGTTCTGCTAGGTTGGCGAAATTCCCCAACCAGTCAGGAAGAGAGGTCAGTCGGTTTCCTGAAACATAAAGTGCTGTCAGGTTCGCGAGGTTGCCCAGACTCTCAGGGAGGGAGGTCAGTTCCAGCCCTGAAAGGTTAAGTTCTGCCGTGCCCGTTCTACGCACCGCTTCCACCCGCCGCTCCGCCTCTTGTATGCCGTTTGCCATGCGCTCATACCCCTTTCCGCCCGTTGAATAGTAGAGCCGAAGCCCCGCTAATCGCGTTGCCTTGTGCGAATAATACGCTCCAGTATGCCCTGTAGCCCTTTGGCGTGCGCCACCATTCCTAAGTCGTTCGGGTGTGCGCCATCCACTGTCCCCTCGCCATCCGCTCCGAATAAATTCGCACCATCTAAGAGATAGAGACGCTTTATTCCCTCTTGCCTTAGGGTTTCGACCAGCACCTCTTGTAGTTTGGAGGCGGGCAGAGGGAGTCTATCGGTGAAGACGCTTGCTTGCCCCACAAATAGGATGGGGGTGTCAGGGTGCTTAGCACGAAGAGTCTTAGCGAAGGCGGTCAGGCGGGCGGTCAGTTTGTCGGGCGGAAGGTTGTGCGCGTTCGGCAAAGCGTCCAGAACGAACAGAATGGGGTCTAACTCTGCAATAATGTCCGCGACCTCCTGCTCAAGCATGGCAGAGCCAGAGAAGCCCAGATTGATTACCGGTCTATCGAGAGTGCGTCCTAGTATGTTGGTGAACGCCATGCCCGGACGCGACGCACACCCGCCCTGAGCGATAGAGCTGCCGTAGTAGACGATAGGTTGTGCTTTGTCCTGTGGACGTTGCAGGACATTTTGAATGCGATGTCCTTTTACAACGCCTAACTCTAGGCTCTTGGTACCATTATAGAGGGGGAGATAGAGGAGATATTCACGCATCTCGCCCGTTTTGCTGGGAGGATAGAACTGAGCGATGTTGTTCTCTACTTTGAGAGGGCGACCATTGCCAACGAACACCCACTTATCGTTATCTTGACGGGTATATAGATCTACGCCGCTCACTCCTGTCGCTGGCATATGCGGCAACGCCATAATGTCCGTAGTAAGCGACCAACGCGCCCAGATACGGGGTGCATCGCTCTGAAAGCGAACAGCAATTCCTGCGGACATCTGACTTAATCCCCACACGTTTTCTGGAACTTTGCCATGTGCCTTCGGCGGAAATCGGTCATAAGGGCTTTCCGTCTCTTTCCAACCTCTCCCTTCGAGGGTGAACTCAGTAGCCGAGTGCCACTCAGAAGGCTCTTGTGCCTTTTGTGCCTCTGCTGCCCTCACTACGAACACAAGTGCGAACACAGCCACCCAAAGTATGCCTAACCTCATTTTGAACACCTCTCCCGTATCTTAGATAGCCCTACATTCACCGCACACCCTTGAATCTCCTGTCTGATTCAACGAACCCAACAGGTGCCTTCCGAAAGCCCGTAATATCCCCGTAATTCTAATAGTTTAAGAACTTTTACCCCTTATGGAACAACTACCCTGTGCGAACTGCTAGCCAGTTAAATTGGCAGGGGCGTGAACTCCCATCCACCCCTGAAACGACTACAGAAGGCTTTTCAAAGCCACAGGGAGACGTGAAGGTGAACTCAAAATACTCTATAACACTACAGGCGGCTCAAGCCGCCTGTACTCTAACCCTACTCTGTGCGTATACTGGCGCTAACGCGCAGAGACCTACCAGGAACGACGATGAGTGGCAGACGGCTCCCACGATAGACTCGCACCAACTCCGTGAGCGTGTAAAGCCTGCGCCCGTACCGAGAATCGCGATTGCTCCCGTAAGCACACCCTTTCGCCCAACGCACATCGAACACACACCCCGCCGTATGCGGGGGATACGGAATGCCCTGTGGGTAGTAGCAGGTACGCTCTCTAGCCCGCAATCTATTCATACAATGGTGGGAGATGCTGTCGAAGCGGGCTTTGATACGCTCTTTGTTCAGGTGAGGGCACGGGGCGATGCTGTCTACTTCTCCTCCTTCGAACCCCGTGCAGAGATGCTGGATAGAGCAGGTCGCGACTACGACCCTCTGGCTCAAGTTATTTATGAGGCGCACGCCAAAGGTATCAAAGTCCATGCTTGGATGAATACTTTTGTTCTATGGGGACGCTCTACGCGCCCTACTAGCCCTGAGCATATTTTTAATCGACATCCCGAATGGATAGCACGTGACAAAAACAACGAGTATGCAAAGGTTGCAACAAAAACCCTTGAAGGGGCATACCTACAGGCGAGCAATCCGGATGTGCAGGAACACCTCTATAATGTCTTTACAGAGGTAGCCCAAAAGTACGATGTGGACGGTATTCATTTTGACTACTGTAGATACGCAAATTCGGAGTACGACTACAGCACTGCAACGCTCAAGCGGTTTCGGAACTCCATGCGCGAGAAGTTGAGCATGGATGAGGTCGCACAGGTAGATAGAGACGAACGGCTCAACCGAACTGCTTGGGCAACAGCCTACCCCTCAGAGTGGGGCGCATGGCGACGAGCACAAGTGACTAACCTTGTGGCACGTATCTCTGAGAGCGTCAAGAGAATGCGTAATATCGTGGTAAGCGCGGCAGTCTACCCGAATGCGAGTGATGCTGCGAAGTATAAGGGGCAGGATTGGCAGAAGTGGCTGGACACAGGCACTCTGGACATGGTGGCTCTGATGGCATATTCAGGGGATGCAGAGCGCATAGGACGGGAGACCGCACAGGCGGTCTCAATCGCGAATGGCAAGACGGTACTGACGGGGCTTCCCGCCTATTCGCGGAGTGTGCCGGATATGCGTGGATTAATACGTTCTGCTCTTCAATCAGGAGCGAATGGAATTGCCTTCTTCGCCTACAACCGCCTGAATGCGACACCAGAGAACTTGAAGACACTAGCGAGAGAGGTTGGAATAGAGCGTCAGGAACATGGCTCCCCTCAAGATATGGAGGGCGAATATGGAAGCGGATCGCGCAAACCACTGACGGAAGAGGTATCCTTTATTCAACCCAATGAGGAGAAGCCGCTCCGTGTGCGGCGTAAATACCGCAAACGTTGAACCGCTATAGACAGATCGTTTTTCGGATAGGGATTTTGCTTGGGGTAGTACTGCGCTTTGTGGCACTTGGCTCCGACCCGTACCGTAAACTCTCTTGGAGCGCGGCACTCGTTACAGATGAGGGGTTCTACCTTCATAACGCTCGAAACCTGATTCTGTTCGGAAGCACCCGACAGGACGAGTTTCAGAACAGCCTGATAATGCCGACTCTGCACTTTATGCAGGTCGGCTTTTTCTCGCTTTTTGGCGTTGGCTTACTGCAAGCACGTATCCTCACGCTACTCCTTAGCCTCCTGACGCTGACCATCTTCTACTTCGCTCTGAAACGCGCTTTCAACGGGCAGACCGCGATATATGGAACGCTTTTCCTGATTCTCGACCCCGTTTTCACACTCTACAACCGCATGGCGCTGATGGACACTCCCGCCCTGCTTCCTATGGCTCTCGCCTTCTACGGGTTCGCGTGGGCTTGGAAGGCGGGTGGAGGGAGGCGGAGCACCATATGCTTCGCCGGATGCGGAGCGTTTCTGGCGCTAGCCTACACTGTTCGCGGGCTATCCGCTTTTCTTATCCCTATCCCGTTTTGCGTCGTCTACTTCGCGGGAAAGCGTAATCTGTTCCACTGCCGCGCCATCAAAGCGATGGGGCTTGGCGTTGGGGTTGTGATAACGCTCTACCTGTTGTTCTGGTGGCTCCCTCATCGGCAAGAGTTGGCTCATGTAAATGGCTTCTACCTCAGAGACCAACTTTTACCCGAAAACCTTCACCACTTCGCGAGTATCCTGATAACCTCACTCTTTGGAGATGACAGAGGTGTCTCCGCATTTATGCTGAGGCAGTCGCCTATTCTGACTCTACTTGGGGTACTAGGCGTAGTGTACTGGGTTCGGGAAGGGCGTAAAGAGTTGTGGGAGGACTCGACTCGCGCTTGTATGAATTTTCTAGTAGCGTGGTTGGTCGCGGGGGGGGTGCTATTTTCCGCGCTTGCCTACTCGCCTTCCCGCTACTACATTCTGTTCTATCCTGCACTGGCGGGCGTGGCAGGGTTTACGTTGGTTCGCCTTGAACGTGCGGTAAAGTCGCTATTGGAGTGGCGGGGGGGGCTACTCGCGTTGGGGGGCTGGCTAGGTTTCCATATCCCGCTTGCCGTGCGTCCGCTTAACGTAGCGGGGTATACAGCGGTAGGCGTAGGCGTGGTGCTTGGGGCTGGGACGGGCTACCTGCTCTGGAAGCGCGGCGCGAAGTACTCGCATCGCCTGACGGCTGTTTTTGCGCTGAACCTATTTCTTATTGTGAGCGCATTACGGCTAGGCGACTGGGCGCGTAACCTCTCCTATTCACGGCAAGAGGCGGAGCAGTGGATACAGGCGAACATCCCGCCGAATAGCGTCCTCATCGGGGATATGGCGAGTGGAGTCGCGATTGATACGCGCCTGCCGCTTGTCCCTGTCATCGCGAAACTGTGCAACGACGACCAGCCCGTTGAACAATATAAGGGTAGACCAACCTTTCTCGTCGTACTTGACGGCGAGTATCGCCATAAGTACTGGAAACGACACTACCCCTATCTACTTTCACCTCACTACAGAGTTGCATACTTCCCGCGTGTGGTCAAGTACCCCATTGGCATCTACCGTGTGGACGGCGTAGAGCCTCCCGTCGGCTTCAAAGCCCCGTCGGATGAGAAATAAAGCGCGTTTCTAGCCCAAATCGCGCTTCGAGGTGTTCTGCGAGGGCGCGTACCCCTATGGTTTCGGTGGCGTAGTGTCCCGCGTATATCACGTTGATACCAAGCTCTTCCGCGTCGAAATAGGTGTGGTGCGCCCCCTCTCCTGTGATAAAGGTGGTTACGCCGCTCTCATAAGCCTCTCGAATTTCCGAGCCAGCACCCCCCGTACAGACTCCTAACCGCCCTACCCTCTCGCCGCCTTTCGCCATGACAAATGGCTCAACTTCCAAAACCTGCCGTATCCTCTCCACGAGTTCGGTTAGCGATATGTCCGTCTCCGCTGTCGCCCCGATGAGGCACCCCTTGATACTGAGAAAGCGCCCTGCGGGTTCAAAGCCGAGTTT
>JAPLCR010000091.1:0-537 GCA_026392135.1 Armatimonadota bacterium | reverse complement strand
GTTTTTCCACCCTACGGTAGTAGTTTCCAGTCAGAGGGGCTTTTTGCCCCCAAAACAGCCCGTGATGCACGAGTAGCAGGTCGGCTTCTAAGGCTATCGCCTCCTCTATGGTGGCAAGACAGGCATCTACCGCAACGGCGATTCGCTTTATCTCTGCCTTGCCCTCTACTTGTAGCCCGTTGTAGGCATCGGAGTAGTCTGGCACATCTTTTGTAAGAAGATAGTCGTCGAGATAGGCGACCAGTTCTTTTGTTTTCATCGGTAGGTTCCTTTTTACGCAGCCCCGCGTTGCCTTCCAAAGGCGCTAGGGATTCGACGGGTTGAGGTAGTAGCATTCATCGTGTCATTTTCATTGTGGCACAAAAGCCCTGCTGTGCGTGTAGGCGTGCATAGTTCAGGGTTTTGGGAGTACAACGCGAAACACGCAAAAATATGCAGAGAAGCCTCAAACTTGGAGCCATTCGCACACTCTCCCCAATATCAAACCACAAAGGCTCCTCTCCTTATCTCAACAAGCCTAACCCAGGAACCAATACC
>JAPLCR010000032.1 GCA_026392135.1 Armatimonadota bacterium | reverse complement strand
TGAATCAGAATCTCCTCTTTTTGTATCGGAAGGTAGCACCAATAAATGTAGTACAGGCTTAGTGCCTCCTCACAGTGCCCCCGCTCGCAAAGCATACGAAGCAGTGCCTTTTATGGAGCGGGAAGCATGAAAAACGCAATTTAGGGCAAAACACCATCATTTTTGAAAATAAACGATCTGTCAGGAACAAATCACTCTCAAAAATCTGTTTAGAAAATAGAGAAACCAATCAAGGAGTGTCTCGTCTACTTATCTGCAATATAAAAATAGCGGTAACTACTCAGCCCTCACCCTGCCCTGCGGGCATCCCTCTCCCGATTCGGGAGAAGGACTTGTACAGGGAGGTGATCCTGCTGTTCTCCATGAGATAAGCCTGAGTAGTTACAAATAGCGAAAGAAATAAGTTACCAAAAGTAAAACGGCTCTACCAGTGCCCCAAAATCGCCGCTCACTCTATCCTGATTTCTATAGAAGTGCGTTCCAAAAGAGAACGTGAGATACAGACCCTCCCTGGGGGCGGAAAAACCGCCCCCGTTTTTTTGCCTCGCCTCATACCCTCCGCGCTCTCTTAACTGTATCTGCTAGTTCCCAAGCAATGTTTGCCTCAGAGGTCAGAATAGTGTACAATATGCTATTCAGGGCGACAACCTTTGCCGCCCTTCACTTTTTCAGAAAAGGATGGCTATTTCTTGTTCCCAGCGCAAGCAATCAAAAAACTAAACGACATCGAGGCACGCTTCGACCTACTGGTGTCTCAGATGAACGACCCCGAATACGGTGCAGATTATCAAAAATATATGCAGGCGGCGAAATCCAAAGGCGAGATTGAAGAGGTAACGCTTGCCTATAAGCGGTATAACCATGCCGCTCAAGAGGTCATCTCCGCAGAAGAGCTAATTAAATCTGCAGAAGGCGAGGAGCGCGAGTTCTATCAGGAAGAGCTAGAGCTTGCACGTATCGAGCGGGACAGGCTAGAAGAGAAACTCCGCCTTCTCCTACTTCCCAAAGACCGCAACGACTCGAAAAACGTACTCATCGAAATCCGAGCCGCTGCCGGAGGAGAAGAGGCAAAACTCTTTGCAGGAGAGTTATTCCGTATGTATACCCGCTACACCGAACGCAGAGGCTGGAAAACGGAGATACTCAACGTTCAAGAGACGGGGATAGGCGGAGTACAGGAGGCGAACTTCGAGATAATAGGAAAGGGTGCGTATAGCCAACTCAAATTTGAGGGCGGGGTACACCGCGTTCAGCGCGTCCCCGTCACCGAGTCGAGCGGGCGCATCCAGACCTCTACTGTCACAGTAGCAGTTATGCCGGAAGCCGATGAAGTAGAGGTAGTACTCGTTGAATCCGAACTCATAGAAGACATCTACCACTCCTCTAGTGCCGGCGGGCAGAATGTTCAGAAAGTGGCAACCGCCATTCGCCTCACTCACAAGCCTACCGGAATCGTGGTGACCTGTCAGGATGAGCGGAGCCAACTTCAAAACAAAATCAAAGCCCGTAAAGCGATGCGTGCGAAGCTGTTTGAACTAGAGATGGAGAAAGCCGCCGCCTCTGACCGGGGCGCACGGCGTTCACAGGTTGGAAGTGGGGAGCGTTCAGAGAAGATCCGCACCTACAACTTCCCCGATGGGCGCGTCACCGACCACCGCATTCAGGCAACCCTCTATAACGTCGCAGGCGTGTTAGACGGTGATATTCAACCTTTTATTGACGGACTCATCTCCGCAGATCAGGTAGAAAAACTGCGCGATAGCATGGAAGAGAACGAATAGGCGCATGACGCTAGAACAAGCGATAAGCGTTTTAGAGAAGGCGGGCATCGAAAGTGCCCGCTTTGAAGCCCAACTTCTTTTGGGATTGGCGGCGGCGGTGAGCCGTACCCAGATTATCGCGCAGACCTACCCGCCTCTCACACCAGGACAGACACATCGCTTCATTCAACTCGTGCTAGAGCGCAGAAACCGTGTTCCTCTCGCCTATCTGCGTGGCACACAGGAGTTCTATGGACTAACCTTTGCGGTAGGGGAAGAGGTGCTGATACCACGCCCTGAAACCGAACTGCTTGTAGATTTTGCACGCGAAAAGCTCAACGCGCATAAGACCCCACCTCTCTTGGCAGATGTTGGAACGGGGAGCGGCTGTATTGTTATCTCCGTACTGAAACACCTGCCCACTGCAACGGCTGTCGCCACCGATCTCTCCGCAAACGCGCTCACACTAGCCCGACGCAACGCACAGGCAAATGAAGTTGCCCATCGCATCGACTGGGTTCGCACAAACCTATTGGAAGGCATTACCTCTAAGTTTGATGCTATTCTCTCCAACCCGCCCTACATCTCCACACAAGAGGTAGCAACCCTCCAACCTGAAGTAAAAGACAACGAACCGCTTCTTGCTCTTGATGGCGGGGAGGATGGCTTGGCAGTAGTGCGCCCCCTCATCGAAAGTGCGTTCCACGCCCTCAAACGTGGAGGATACTTTGCCATGGAGGGTGCTAAAGAACAAGCTCCCGATATCATGATGCTCTTCAAACAGGCGGGATTTCAAGAGGTTGGTACAAAAAATGACCTTGCAGGCATTGAGCGCGTCATTTTCGGAAGGAAGCCCTAACCTCTTATGGATGCCATTATATGCCAAAACCTGACAAAACGTTTCGGCGACTTCACGGCAGTAGATAACCTCCAACTATCGGTAGGAGAGGGCGAACTGTTCGGGTTTTTGGGTCCCAACGGGGCAGGCAAAACCACAACTATTAAAATGTTGACAGGGCTAATCTTTCCTACCTCTGGAGCCGCAACCCTCGGCGGCTACGATATTCAGACGCAGACGTTGGAAGCGAAGGGCATACTTGGCTATGTGCCAGACAACCCCTTCCTCTACGAAAAGCTGACAGGCGCAGAGTATCTGAACTTCATGGCTGATCTCTACTCTGTGGGCTTGAAAGACAGAGAGCGGCGTATTACAGACCTTCTCTCACTCTTTGAGCTGCAGAGCAAGAGAGACGATATGATACAGGGCTACTCTCGTGGTATGCGGCAAAAAATATCTCTTGCGGGGGCACTCATTCACTCTCCCAAAATCATCTTTCTTGACGAGCCTACTGTAGGGCTTGACCCCAAAGGGGCACGAACGATGGTAGAAGTTCTGCGCGAACTGACAGCACGTGGTACAACCGTGTTCGTCTCTACTCACATACTCGGAATTGCAGAGCGCATCTGTGACAGGGTAGGCATTGTGAATGGTGGGAAACTTATTGCGCTGGGAACCGTAGAAGAGATAAAGTCCTCTCTACAACGAGAAGTGACTGACGATTCAGGCGAAGTAGCGGGTCAAAAAAGCCTTGAGGACATATTTCTGGAGTTGACTGGTGATTATGAACAGAGAGACCTTGCCGAGTATCTGGACTAAGGGACTTACTCTGGAATAAGTCTTCCAGTTGAAAACCAGAAGCCCTCACCCCCGTCCCCTCTCCCAATTCTGGGCGAGGAGTGACTAGGGCGGAAGACGACTCCGTTGGGCGATAGTCTCCCTTTCCCTAGAGGT
>JAPLCR010000410.1:14810-23088 GCA_026392135.1 Armatimonadota bacterium | reverse complement strand
CACTTCAAGATGATTTATCTGTACTTCCAACTGGTCAAGTTGGTCACAGAGTTCAATATTCTCTTGCTCTAGCTTTTGCTCCTGCTCTATTGTCTGGTCAAGCTGCTCACGATGCTCCTCACGAGTCGCTTCGCCTTGTAGATAGAAACTACCAGCAAGAAAAACAAGTCCACCCACTGCAAACGCGAACAGGTCGTTTACCCATACGGGCAAATCGGTGCTGTGTTGTGCAATCCATTTGCTTGGACCCTTATAGACAATCATGGACAGCCCTAGCATTAAACAGGTTGCCACGACGCTGAATGCAATAACCATTAATTGCTTCCGCTTCAAGAGGAACTCCTTTCGTCTCTTACGGATACCTTCCAAAGGGGCTAAAATCGGCTTCACTGTTTGTGGGTACGGTTTTAGACTCTTGGTTCCGAAGTGCTACAAACTCATAGAATAGTGAAACAGGTTGTCTCTGATAACAATTATCGGCAGATTGATTCTCATTTTACTTCACTTTGTATAAAAAAACAAGTGGGACGCGATAAGGACAACTATTAACACTTTAAGAGAGGCTATTTCCACCGATTCTGCGACTCCCAATGCTTCCAAAATCGGGTAATCTAATGCCCTACACCCCAATTTTAAGCGAGGCGCACTATGAAGATACGCTGGACATCGGAAAGCATTCGTGTTCGCATTACTCCCACCGAACTTAGCCGACTGCAAGGCGGCGATTTTGTGCAGGAGATTCTAGACTTTCCGGGCGGAGGAGGGTGGCAGAGACGGATCATCCCCAGCGGGAACGTAGCCTGTGCTTTCGGCGATAGAGAGACTCTGTCTATTACCTTGACACCCGCTGATCTTACTCTTCTCTCTGATGAGACCCAAGAGGGGGTCTATTTTCATGAGGCAGACCCGTCGTTTCGCTACTATATAGAAAAAGACTTTCCATGCGCCCACCCACGCCCCTCTGAAGCCTTAGAGAGTCTTACAGAGGCTTTTGCTCCCAATACTGCCTTTAATGAGCGAAAAGCAAAACAGAACTAGACTCAATCCCCACTACTGGAGGTTCGCACCTGTGTTAAAAACAGCCCTTCTTCACCCCGAAATACTAAAGGCGTTGGCAGAAGCCGGACACGGCTCTCAAGTCCTTATCGCCGACGGGAACTATCCCGCCTCTACGGGAGCCAATCCTGCCGCTACGCGAGTCTATCTCAACCTTGCGCCGGGGCTTATTAACGCCGTAGATGTTTTGAAGTACGTGGCGCAGGCTATTCCCATCGAAGCCGCCCACGTTATGCAGCCCGCTAATGGCTTAGACGCGCCCATCTTCACCGAGTTTAGCACCCTTGTAGGCGGAGTGAACCTACAGAAATTGGAGCGTTTCGCCTTCTACGCCGCTGCCTCTACCTCCGCAGTCTGCCTTGTGATTGCGACGGGTGAACAGCGAATCTATGCGAATATCCTCTTGACTATAGGCGTAGTTGCGCCGCCAAAGGAGTAGCCCATAATGAAAGTCGAATCGGTTGATTTTTTCTATCTCGCTATGCCTGAGATTACCGACGAGGTGGATGGTAGTCAGGACGCACTTTTAGTGCGCGTGCGTGCTGGTGGGTTTGAGGGTTGGGGGGAGTGCGAAGCCGCCCCCCTGCCCTGTATTGCAGCATGGTGTTGCCCTGTGTCGCACGGTGTGTGCAAGCCCGTCAAGTTCAGCGTTGAGGGCGCAACTCTCAACGATCCCGATGATATTCGGCGCATCAATGCGGAGGTGAGAAGACTTGGTCTCGACCTACTACAGACCGACCATACCCTCTCTGGTGTAGATGTCGCGCTGTGGGATGTTCTGGCACGCTCTAAAGGCGTTCCTGTCTACGAGCTGCTTGGTGACGGAAAGTCCTATCCCAAAATGCCCTACGCCTCCGTGCTTTTGCAAGATACCCCGCAAGCGACCTACGAAAAGGCGAAAGAGATACGGGGCAAAGGCTTTCGCGCCGCGAAGTTTGGCTGGGGACCTTGGGGCGCGAAAACCCTCAAGGACGACATCGAGCAAGCGAAGGCGGCACGCGAAGGTCTAGGCGAAGACGGCATATTGCTGATAGATGCGGGAACCATCTGGAAAGACGATCCCACTCCTGCCCTCGAACGCGCTGAGGCACTGCGCCCCTATCGCCTAACATGGCTGGAAGAGCCTTTCCGCTCGGAGGCACTCGACGCTTATCGCACTGTCGCCGATGCACATCCTGAGCTGAGCCTTGCGGGGGGAGAAGGCGCGAACAACTACTACATGGCGCACGACCTCGTGACGCGAGGCGGCGTGAAGTACTTGCAAATTGATGCGGGGCGTATCGGGGGAATAACGACTGCTTACGAGTGTCGTCTACTTGCGGAGAGTGCAGGAATAACCTACGTCAACCACACCTTTACCTCTGCGCTCGCTCTCAGTGCCTCCCTGCAAGCCTTTGCGGGCGTGGAGCGTTTTCAGATTGCAGAGTACCCCACCGACCTCAAACCGCTGGCGCAAGAGCTGAGCCGAGACAAAATCCTACTGAATGCAGAGGGCTACATTCGCGCTCCCAACACGCCGGGCTTAGGCATTACGCCCGACCTGCAAGCCATGAAAAAATACCTTGTGCCCGTGCGAATTGAGGTGAGCGGTAAGGTTCTGTACGAGACCCCTGAGATAGATTGACGCTATTGAGGAGAAGGCTTTGTACGACCTAGACAACCCCGAAAAAGGCGTGCGCGAATGTCCGAAATGTAGGCGCACGATGCAGTATCTTCGCGAGTACAACCAGATTCGGCGCAATGAAGGCTACATGATAGACGACGAGAAAGATCATTCCCGCACTATTGGCTTCTGGTTCGGATGGGTCGCCTCCATGCTCTACCTCTTCTTTCGCAATGTTGTACAACCTTTTTCTGCGAAACATGAGGGCGAAAAGCGTCAAAACCGCTACGCCCTCCTACTCAAGAGATACCCAGAAAGCCTCATCTGCCTACACTGCGGGTATCTCTGGAAACTTCCCCCCAAATAGGAGCAGAGGATGCCCGCTAGGGCAGTAGAGTTACCTTCCTTGCCACTTTTCGTTCCAGTATCCCGCTTGCATCAACTCCTCGTTTAAGGGCTCGGCAGGAGTGTGAGGCTGTTTTCCGAGTACCTTGAATACCGCCCAGTCTCCCAGTCGTGGAAATAGGAGATAGTTTAGGCGGTTGAGTTCTGCCTCGTGGAAAGTGTGCCCGCTATTCACGACAATATAGCGCGAACCGCTCTTGGCGAAGGGGCTAGGGCAGATAAACGCGGGGGCATAGTCAGGGGAAGGGTAGGTTTTCGCGCCTACGCGTACACTCTCTTGCGTCCACTGCACAGGCGATTTGGAGAGGGATTTTCGTATCCAGAGATTACTGCCCGGGTCGCCAAAAAGAATAAGATTGTAGCGTTGGCAGTCCTCCGCAGTCACCTCAGTATCGTTGATGATGGGAAGCTCCCCGCGAAAATAGCGTCGCCACTCGTACTCAAATCGATGCAGATTTGCGTCTGCCCATGCCTGAACTGTCGGGCTCCACGCTGTACCAGTACCCCGTACACAGAGGAAGGGCGTGGTGAAGGCATCGTCAATGGGCCCCTGTAAAGTGGGCTTTTTCTCCTTACGTTTTATGAGTTCCCGTTCGCTAATCACGCGCCACTGGCTTCCTTGCCACTCCAGAACGATTTTCCCGCTTTTAGAGGGCTTGCTCGGTAAGTCGATTGCTCTCCCATCTATCACTACATGGCGGAATGGAGTGGCTTCGTGTGGAGGTATGAGGGCGAATCGCGTGATGTTTAGCGGCTTTTTGAGGATAATAGCACCCGCTTCATCCACCGTAGCGTCAATTTCGGCGCGTCTATAGTGCTCTTCTAAGCCTAGAATCTCCACCCAGTAGCATCGGGAGTATTTGAGCGTCCACGTTACGAAACGAAGATGGCGCGGTAAGTGGTTACGTCCTCTGTCGGCATACTCTCCTATCTGCCGTAGCTGCTCTTTGTGCGTGGCAGGGTCTTGAACATGGGCGGTTCCCGGAGAGATGATATTTACCATTTTCAGCCCCTCCCGCTTCATCGCTCCTCCCATAATGACGTGCGCTTGAAAGAAGGGGTCTACCTCTCCTATGGCGGCAATCGCTGGAACTACGCCCGCATTCGCGGCATAGTCCACCGAGTCGAGCATCCGTAACGCCTTCTCTTGATGGTCGGGCAGAGTGCCCACCTTCACAAAGTTCATGCCCGGGGTCTCGGAAAACTGATGGGTGTCTACATAGCCGCAGTAGGGACCGAGCGCGACAAAGTAGTCGGGGCGCTTCAAGCCGAGGTGCCACGTTCCCGACGCGCCCATAGACATTCCGCGCAGGACGATACGCTCCCTATCTATGTTGTAGCAACGCCGCACATCCTCAATCGCCTCGAACACGTCGGTCTCTCCCGCCCAGCGATAGCAGTTCTCTACACGCCCTAGCGGGTGTAGTTCGATGTAGTTGCGGTCTGTGGCTTTTCTACCGCCCTCATCGCCGTCATCAAAGGAGGACATGAAGTTTAGTTCGCTCACTCCAACGGGGCGCGAACTGCCGTGTAGAACCACGTCGAGGCGGGTCGGCTTCGTTGGGTCGTAGGATTCAGGGATGATAAGCCCGTAGGGTTGCACGGAGCCATCTACCGCCGATACGTAACCCCGCGTTAGGTAGCCCTTTTTGTTCGTCCAAGAGGGCTTGCCCTCCTCCAGTGCTTTCGCCCTGCGCTCTCCGCGCTTCACAAAGGAGAGGAGTTTCGCGATTTCGGCGGGCTTAGTTATCGCGTCGTAGGAGATAGCCCACTCTACCGCCTTCGCGAACGCCTCGGCATCCGACCACCTGCTTCTGTTCTCCTTATCCTTTTCGCGTAGCGCGTCAATGCGCTTTTCCAACGCCGTCAGCACTTCCGAAACCTGTTGGAGTTCTGGGATGTTGGCGTTTTCCAAGGCGAAAGCGGGGCGAGTGCGAAGTGGAATCCGTTGGGCTACAACAGGTAGACGCGAAACGCCGAGCAGGGCGCAAAGCAGGATGGGGACAGTCTTTCCAAAAGCGTTCTTGAGTAGCGGCATCGGGCATAGTCCTCTCGAAAAGGGATGTGTCGGTGGTTAGAAGCACGCTTCCACAGGTTAGTCGCGGAATCCTGCGTAACAGAGCCTCGATTTTGAGTACGGGCAGGAAACAAATCACACTGCGGCGAATGACACTCCATAGAGACAGATACAGGAGGATGTAAAATGAGGCTAGGAGCATGGATTGTCGCCACCGTTCTTACGTTGGGGGCACTAGGATCACAGGCGGACGCACAGCGACGCGGTAAGACGTTTCGGGTAGTGGTATGGGACGAGAGGCAACCCGCGCAGAAGCAGGTCTACGAGAACTTTTTGGGGAACCATCTTGCCGATTTCCTGCGAAAACAGGCGAGCGCGAAAAACCCGAACGCGCCGGAGTTTACCGTTAAATCGGTAGGGCTAGACGACCCGGAGCAGGGGCTTTCTAAGGAGACGCTAGATGAGTGCGACGTACTGATATGGTGGGGACACCAGCGGCACGACGACCTCATGCCTGAACGAGCGCACGATATAGTCCGCCGCGTGAAGGAGGGGAAACTCTCGCTATTCTCGCTCCATTCGGCGCACTGGTCTCGCCCCTTCATGGAGGTGATGAACGAACGCGCTATTCAGGACACGCTCAAAACGTTATCGCCAAAAGAGAGAGACTCCGCTGTGATAGTAGCCCCCATAGTGCCGCGTCATCAGCCCGGTCTCAACGACCCGATGACTCCCTCCTTCGTAAAGAGCGTCGGCGCGGATGGAGCAGTCACGCTGAATATCACGCTCCCGCTCTGCGTCTTTCCTTTCGTGCGCGGCGATGGTAAGCCGAGTCATGTCCGCGTTCTTCTACCCAAGCACCCGATAGCGAAGGGCGTACCGGAGACCTTTGACATTCCGCATACGGAGATGTATGGCGACCCCTTCCACGTTCCTACGCCAGACGCGGTGGTTTTCGAGGAAAAGTGGGATGCGGGCGAGAGTTTTCGTAGCGGCAGTGTGTGGCAGGTGGGTAAAGGGAAAGTGGTCTACTTCCGTCCTGGTCACGAGACTTTTGACGTGTACAAGCAGCCTACCGTCCTTCAAATTATCGAAAACACGGTGCGCTGGTTAGGGAGTAAGGCAAAGAGATAGTCTTCTACTCGGAGGGCTTCGCTTTTGGCTTGCGCTTCTTCGTCGTCGGAGTGCCCAACTTAGGCAGTTGGAGTAACTCCGACGGTGGCGGCAGGACGATTGGCGGCGGGCTAATCTGTCTGCGCTCCAGATGGAGCGGGGGCGTAGGTAGCACGTCTCTCAGTGGAAGGCTTGCGAGAAGAGGCTCCAAATCGTCCAGTCAAGGGAACTTGCCCGCCCCTTGTTGAAAATATTCGCGTACGCGCCTTTCGATGTCTGCGCTTCGGAGGAGAAGGGTGTCGCGCTCCGCTTGTGTATGTTCCAGCCTCTCAAGCAGGTTCAGGATTATCTCCACACCTGCGAGGTTTACGCCCATATCCTGAGTGAGGCGGCGAATCTGTTTGAGGCGCTCCACATCTAGTTCAGAGTAGAGGCGCTTATTGTTGCGGCGCTGAGGCTTAATAAGCCCAAGCCGCTCATAGAGTCGAATTGTTTGGGCGTGCATCTGCGTCAGCGTCACTACAACGCCAATCATGTAGACGGGTTCATTTTTATCGTGCGTCGCCATCACATCACCTCAATGGGGTCTATTTCCGTATCGAATCGTTCCTAATCTGTGCGAGTTCCTCAAGAAGTACGCGTTCACGAGGCGATACATCACGGGGAACGGTTATCTGCACTTCCGCGTAAGCGTCTCCCGTTTTTTTATCGCGTAGAGCCGGCATTCCCTGTCCTGAAAGCCGGAGTTTCTGCCCCGACTGAATACCCGCAGGAACAACCAACTGTTTACGGATACCGTCAATCGTTTCGACGGTAATCTCTCCTCCAAGCGTGGCAATGGTGTACGGAACGCGCACATCAAAATAGAGGTCTTGATTGTCGCGCTCATACCGCTGGTGAGGCAGAGTATGTATCACGATGTAGAGGTCACCGCGCCTACCACGCACGTCCGCCGCCCCTTCACCGGAAAGCTTGAGGCGTAAGCCCTCCCATGCCCCTGCCGGAATAGTCACCTGCCCTGAGCGGGGCGAGCGTATGCGCCCTGTCCCCGAACACTTGACACACCCTGCACCAGAGAGGTCGAAGCGTCCGCGGTTGTCTCGTTTCTGCCCAACCCCCTGACACTCCAAACAGACATCTTCCACCGTTACGTTAATGCGTTGAGTTGTACCGCGATACGCCTCTTCCAGTGAGACGCTAACGGCGAACTCTACATCCTCAGCAGGAGCAGCGGAACGAGGGTTTCTTGCACCAGAGCGCCCCCCTCCCATCATACGGCTGAGGAGGTCTTCTACATCGAAGTTGGGTGCCGTTTCGTTATAGGCAGGGTTATCGCCAAAGTTCACGTGTTGGTAGGGCGGTGGGTTGCCGGGTCTTGTACCTGTGCCATAGCCCGCTCCTGCTTGATTCCACGCATCGCCTAGTACGTCGTATTTCTTGCGCGATTCTGGGTCGGAGACGACATCATAAGCCTCCTGTACCTCTTTGAACTTCGTTTCCGCCTGTTTATCGCCGGGGTTGAAGTCTGGGTGATATTTACGCGCAAGCCCACGGTACGCCTTCTTGAGTTCGTCCGCAGAGGCGTTCTTATCCACTCCTAATATCTTATAGTAGTCTTTGCTCAACCGACTCCACCCCCTTGAGTGTTCTCTGCTTAATAGATGGTAAAGCCTCCGCGCTATATTACCTCACTGAGAGGCGAGAGCGCGGAGGGCTAACCTGTGGCTACAGAGAACGAGTTTTCTGCTTTATTCGGCGGTCACGAGTGCCTTCTTTGGCTTGATGGCTTCGGCTTTCGGCACGATAACCTCCAAAACCCCGTTCTTACAAGTCGCCTTCAAGCCGTCCGCATTGATAGGAACGCCTAGCGTGAAGGAGCGTTGGAACTTGCCGTAGGCGCGTTCTACGCGAACATAGCCGCTCTTCTTCTCTTCGTTCTCAAACTTACGCTCGCCCTTGATAGTGAGCGTGTCGCCCTTGAGTTCCACGTCTATCTCTTCCGGCTTGAGACCGGGTAGTTCGACATGGAATTGGAGGCTCTCCGCATCCTCATATACGTCAATTGCAGGGTTCCAGCCCCGATT
>JAPLCR010000410.1:0-14798 GCA_026392135.1 Armatimonadota bacterium | reverse complement strand
GCCCCGATTCGCAATGCCATCGTGAGAGGGGGCGCATCGGTTGGTAGCGAACAGTTGGTCGAACAGGTCT
This sequence comes from Armatimonadota bacterium, assembly GCA_026392135.1. Classification (GTDB taxonomy): domain Bacteria; phylum Armatimonadota; class Chthonomonadetes; order Chthonomonadales; family Chthonomonadaceae; genus CAIJLM01. The sequence continues at coordinate 14,728 of JAPLCR010000410.1, read as the reverse complement.
TTCGTCATGGTAACAGGAACCATTTTGTCGTTTCTCCTCTATTGGGTAGATTTTGTCTCTCTTCTCAATCGCGGGCTTTTATTAGCCCGACATCTTTGTAAAATGCGCGTCCAATGCTCTTTACTTGAACTCGGTGTCGATGACGGTCTCTTCATCGCTCTTATGCTCAGCTTCCGCTTGGGCGTGCTCTTCGCCTTCGGGAGTTCCTGCTCCTGCCGCAGTCGCCTGTTGGTAGAGGATTTCGGAGAGTTTATAGGTGGACTGCTCCAGCTCCTCCGTCAGTGTTTTGAGCGATTCGGCGGTTGCATCGTTGCCATTCAGGACGGTGCGGAGGTTCGCGATTTTGTTGTCCACATCCGTTTTCAGTTCAATGGGGACTTTATCACCAATCTCCTTGAGGCTCTTCTCCGTCTGATACATGAGCGATTCAGCTCGGTTACGGGCTTCTGCCAGCTCACGTTGTTGGTGGTCGGCTTCGGCGTGTTGCGCCGCCTCTTTCATCATACGGTCAATCTCATCTTTGCTGAGGCTGCCCGTACCAGTAATGGTGATCTTCTGTTCACGGTTCGTACCGAGGTCTTTTGCGGAGACACTTACGATACCGTTAGCATCAATATCAAAAGTGACCTCAACCTGCGGAATACCGCGCGGAGAGGGCGGGATACCGTCCAACTCGAAGTTGCCGAGCAGTTTGTTTGCCGCCGCAATTTCACGCTCTCCCTGATAGACCTTGATATGAACGCTTCGTTGTCCGTCTTCCGCGGTGCTGAAGACCTGCCCTTTGCGGGTTGGTATGGTGGTGTTACGCTCAATAAGTTTGGTGAACACGCCGCCGAGCGTTTCGATGCCGAGCGAAAGTGGAGTCACGTCCAGAAGCAGAATGTTGCCCGCTTTTGCGCCTCCGCCTTCTGTTGCAAGCACACCCGCTTGAAGTGCCGCGCCTACCGCAACAACTTCGTCAGGATTGACACTTCGGTTCGGCTCTTTGCCGCCGCTCAACCGACGTACCAGATCCTGAATCATCGGCATACGAGTCGAACCGCCGACGAGGACAATCTCCTGAACATCACTTACCTTGAGTTTTCCATCGGCAAGTGCTTTCTCAAAGGGAATACGGCAACGGTCAACAAGGTCTTTGGTCAACTCCTCGAACTTGGCACGCGTGAGGTTGACATCAAGATGAACAGGTCCATCTGACGTACTCGTAATAAACGGTAGGTTGATGTTCGCCGTAGTGACGCTAGAGAGTTCAATTTTTGCCTTTTCAGCCCCTTCGCGAAGACGTTGGAGGGCTTGGCGGTCTTTGGTGAGGTCGATGCCGTTGTCTTTTTTGAACTCGGCGGCGACATGGTCTACAATCCGTTGGTCCCAGTCGTCACCGCCAAGGCGCGTGTCACCGTTGGTAGCTAGAACTTCAAGGACGGCTCCTCCGTCTTCAGTCTGCCCAATCTCTAGAACAGAGACATCGAACGTACCGCCTCCGAGGTCAAAAACGAGGACACGCTCTTCGCGCTTTTTGTCTAGCCCGTAGGCAAGTGCGGCGGCAGTCGGTTCGTTGATGATGCGAAGTACTTTTAATCCTGCGATTTCGCCTGCGGTTTTGGTAGCAGTACGTTGTGCATCGTTGAAGTAGGCGGGAACCGTGATAACGGCTTCGGTGACAGGCTCGCCGAGATAAGCTTCCGCATCAGCCTTGAGCTTTTGAAGTATCATTGCGGAAATCTGTTCGGGTGAGTAGGAGGCATCGTCCACGCTCACTTTTTCCGCTGTGCCTATTTTGCGCTTGACAGAGATGAAGGTACGGTCAGGGCTGACGACTGCTTGACGCTTGGCGGCGGCTCCAACGAGACGCTCCTTGTTTTTGTTGAACCCGACGACAGAAGGGGTGATACGGCTTCCTTCTGCATTTGCGATAACGGTGGGTTCACCTCCCTCCATCACGCAAACTACCGAGTTGGTCGTTCCTAAGTCAATTCCAACGGCTTTGCCCATAAGTTGTATATTATCCTCCAGAGTTTTGAGAGCGAAATTCTTTAGAGTGTAGATGGTCTACGCCCTATTGTTAGTAGAATTATACAACTTGAGTGTAGTATTGTCAAGTGTCTTGCTAAATTTATTTTCAAGTAGGCATGAGGATACACGCAAAGTAAGCCGTTCTCTATTTTTGAGCATCACTTTTGGGGGCGCGAGGGGGGAGGTATCTATCTTCATTGGTGCATTGGGAAGGAGAGGCATGGTGTAGAAAAATGAGGCACGTTCACTCAACTACAGTGCCCTGTCAGCCTATCAATATTAGGGTTAGCCTCTTGACGCTTTCTGCTATTTTTCGTATACTCTTCCCACTATGTCCGACACATCACAACCCGTAAAACCCCTGACTCCTTCTGTCCCTCTCAACTACGCGGGGAATACGCCACTGCTCAAGCAGTATTTCGCTACGCGCCTCGAAAATCCAGGAGTGATACTTCTGATGCGCGTTGGAGATTTCTACGAGGCGTATGGTGAGGACGCAGAGATTTGTGCTCGCGAACTCAATATCACGCTTACGGGACGGGAGGATGGAGGGGTGCGCGTTCCTATGGCGGGAGTGCCCCACCACGCCTATGAGCGTTACTTGGCACGGCTCATCGCGAAGGGGCTACGTGTTGCAATTATGGAGCAGGTAGAAGACCCCAAGTACGCGAAGGGGTTGGTCAAGCGAAAAGTGACGCGTGTCGTAACACCCGGCACGATTCTTGAAGACACAATGCTCGACTCAGCAAGCAATAACTACCTAGTGGCGGCGGTGGTGGGAGATTCTGTGGCAGGCTTGGGAGTTGCAGACATCTCAACAGGAGAGTTCCTGACCACCGAACTGGGCGGGGAGCGCTGGATTGATAAGGTAATGGACGAACTCCAACGTTTAGAGCCTGCCGAAGTTCTTGTCCCCGATACCCTCGAACCAGAGATACTAGACCTCATCCGCACCGCGAGTTCTGCGACAGTAACGACCTTCTCACCCCGCGATTCGGGCACTCTCTCCCGCTTCCGCCAGAGTAGAGACCTCCTACTTCATCACTTCAATACGCAGTCGTTACGTGGGTTTGGGTGTGAGGAGTTCAGTGTAGGGCTAGATGCTTGCGCCCTCGTGCTTCGCTATCTTGAGCAAACACAGGTAAACGCCCTCCCCCATATACGTAGCCTCAGCACCTACTCGGCACGGGATTTTATGGTGCTAGATGCGCCTGCCCGCCGACATCTCGAACTGACGAACTCTCTCTCAGATGGAAGCAGGCAGAAGACTCTCCTGAGCGTTCTTGATACCACCTTGACCCCTATGGGAAGCCGACTTTTACGCCGATGGGTGGAGGAGCCTCTATTGGATGTAGCGGCTATCCGTCAGCGTCATACCGCTGTGGACGAACTCTATCACGACTCTCTACGGCGGGGTGATCTGCGCGATCTTCTCAAGGGCATGGGCGACATGGAGCGATTGGTGAGCCGTTCGGCGGCGGGATTGGCAAATGCACGCGACCTTGTAGCCCTCAAGGATGGGCTTCTGCGGCTACCCTCTATCGCCCACACTCTCGCAACTATTAAGTCACCGCGCCTACAGCAGATACAGGAACATCTCACCTGTCCGCCGGACATCGCCGCAAAAATCGCGAGCGCGATTGTGGACGACCCTCCTTCAGGGCTACGAGAGGGCGGTATTATACGCACAGGCTATCATCCCCCGCTAGACCGTCTTCAGAGTGCCTCCGGAGATGCAAAGGCGTGGATTGCAAACTTAGAGGTCTCGGAGCGTCAGACGACGAACATCCCCTCCTTGAAGGTGGGCTACAACGGGGTTTTTGGCTACTATATTGAAGTCACGAAGATACATACAAGTAAGGTTCCTGCACACTATATTCGCAAGCAGACGACGAGTAACGCGGAGCGCTATATTACGCCCGACTTGAAAGAGTACGAGGCGAGAGTGCTTGGGGCAGACGAAAAAGCGGTTGAGATGGAGTACGAACTCTTTCAGGCAGTGCGGGAACAGGTGGCAAACGCCTCCGCGGAGATACTTGCAGTAGCACGAGCGATTTCAGAGTTGGATGTGGTGGTAGGGTTCGCTGAAGTCGCCTTGCGAAACCACTACGTCTGTCCCGAAGTGCATGACGAGGACAGCCTACGGATAGTGGGGGGTAGACACCCCGTTATTGAGCATATCGGTATGGGAGGAGCCTATATTCCCAACGACTGCGCCTTCGACCCAGCAAGCCGAATGTACGTCATCACGGGACCCAATATGAGCGGAAAGTCCTCCTACTTACGCCAAGTCGCGCTCATCGTACTGATGGCGCAGATAGGCTCTTTTGTACCGGCAGACGAGGCACATATCGGCGTGGTAGACCGCATTTTTACCCGCGTAGGGGCGCACGACGAACTTGCCACGGGGCAGTCTACCTTTATGGTGGAGATGAACGAGACGGCGAACATTCTGAACAATGCGACCTCGCGTAGTCTCGTGATTCTGGATGAGATTGGGCGCGGTACGAGTACCTACGATGGGCTTTCCATTGCGTGGGCAGTGGCAGAGTATCTCGTCAGTGTGGGGTGTAAAACCCTCTTCGCGACACATTATCACCATCTGAACGAACTGGCGAGCCAACTGCCTACCGTGAAGAACTACCGCGTTGCGGTGAAGGAGCAGGGAGAGCAGATAATTTGGCTACGGAAACTGATTCCTGGTGGAACAGATAAGAGCTATGGGATACAGGTGGCACGTATGGCAGGCATACCCTCCGAAGTCATCAAGAGGGCAAAAGAGGTACTCCGTACACTGGAACGCGGGAGCGTCGGCGTTACGAAAGACATCGTTGCCGGCGGTCAGGAGCCTCCCAAAAAGCAGAAACTCCAACTCACACTCTTTGAGGCGGAGAAGCACCCCATTCTGGATGAGTTGGAGATGTTGGATGTATCCTCCATGACTCCGGTAGAAGCCTTAATGAAACTGGATGCGTGGAAGCGGGGTCTGTAGCCATGTCGCCAGACCTATCTGCTTTTCGTTGGAGAGGCAAATGGTTTCACAGGGAAGGTTGTTTGTAGTGTTAATTCGTGCAAGAAAATGATTACAGCACTCTACAAGAATCCTGCGACAAAAAGTAGGCAAAAAGGGCTTTTGTTTTTTTACAAACCGTGTTATAATGATTTGGTAAATAAATTTCGCAAGCCAGTATTGTACCCCCCACCCCCCTTCCCCCTTGGCTAGCGCACCTCGAATAGAGTGTTGCACTATGGATTTCAGTACACGGCAAGGCAGACGCGAGCAGGGTCTACGGATTCAACAAGCAGTAGAGAACGTGAACCTCTCCATTGAGGAGTTGGCGAACCGTATCGGCTGTTCACGCGCCCTCATCTATCAATACCTCTCTGGAAGTACCCTCGCTCAACCCGATAGGCTTCAGCTTATCGCGAAAGAGTGTGGGGTTCCGCTCACCTATTTTTACTCAGAAGAGTCTCCACAAGCGGACAACCTCACGCCATCGTCGCCCCAAATCACCCCAATTATCAGTCTTCCAGAGACCAACCAACGCCTCACGGAGAGCCTCCGCCTTCTGCTTGAGTTAGCAGATGCTCAAGAGACCCCTACCGACTACCGCGCCCTAGCCGCCACCTGTGAACGCATACTCTCACTCGCTGGGCAACTTGGCGACAAGGCTACCCAAGCTCAAACCCAGAAACGCCTCGGTAACGCTCGCCTACGCCTAGCAGATTTTCCGCGTGCTACCGAAGCCCTTCAACGTGCTATTGCATACGCACAGGAGGGGAATGACCTTACCGGTGAAGCAGGAGCACGTCAGAGTCTCGGTAATGCCCTCCTCGCAATGGGGCGCATTTCGGAGGCGCGTGAGCAGTTTTCACTCATCGCGAGCGGAACCGTTTTTAATGGACGCTGGCAGGGGACTCTCTCACTTGGCTGTATCCACGAGATGCAGGGGGAGTATGCAAAGGCGATGGCGCAGTTCGACGAAGCCGCTGCCATTTTGGAGGAGGGAGCTGCTACGAGTGTAGTAGATGCTGCAACCGTAGCAGCTGCTATGCTCTACGTCAATACGAACCGCCGTAACGTCTATATGGATGGAGGCGATTTTCAAGGGGCGCGTTCCCTTGCAGAAAAGTCTCTGGAAGAGGCTGAGGCGATGGGGAATGCCGACCAGCATCTCGAAGCCCGCTTTGACCTCGGTTGGTGCGACTTCTACACAGGGAAGTGGCGGTCAGCCTATCGCGGCTTTAAAAACACCCTCCAACTTGCCCGCTTCTTAGGAGACCAGGGGCGTGAATCTATCACCCGTGCATGGCTCGGCACTCTGCTGGCTAGTGTGGGCGATTACGAAACCGCTATCACACACGGTAGAGACGCGCTTGCAGTGGCACTTTCACGGGGAGACCGCAGAGCCGAACTCTATGCCCAGCTTGCCCTTGCAGACAGCTATATCGCCAGCGCAAACCGCGAAAGCGAAGCCCGCTACCATACAAATCAAGCCCTCGCTGTAACAGTGGCTCTTCGCTACGAAAGAGGTGAGATAGAGTGTAGAATCCGTCTCGCTCACCTAGCCGCGCAGAACGGCGACCTCATGGATTTGCGCGACTCGGCTTCCCGTTCACTCACACTTGCAGAACGGCTTGGAGCGCGGCACTTAGAAGCCTTTGCCCACTACTGGATGGCAGAGACATGGCTACGCGAATTGAACCCCGCACAGGCGCGTCAAGAGGCAGAAAAAGCGTTAGCAATGGCAGAAGAGATGGAGTTGGCAGAGGTAGTATGGAGAAGCCACAGTGTCCTCGCGCGAATCTTAGGAGATGACGTAACCTCTGTCGAACAACACCTTCGCTCGGCAATCGCGTACCTCGAACGGCTACGAAGCGAACTACGGGAAGCAGATATACCCGACACACTCCTCGAAAATACCGAAAGCCTCGCTGTCTACGTTCACCTAATAGACCTACTAAAAGTGAGCGGACGCGAAAACATGGTGGAACCCTTTGTGGAACAAACGGGCTGGCTGCCCCTCCAAGCCTCTATCAAAAATTAAAGGCGCACACCCAGAAAATAGCTATGCAGAAACGCGTTATCACAAATCAATATCTTCTGCGCCTTCAACTCCCCCTCGTGCTTGCTAGCATCCTCCTCTTACTGCTTGGTTGTGGTATAGGAAACGGCTTCACAGGCGGAGGAGTTCCTATTGGCAGGGCAGTCATTATTGGGCAGGCAGTGAGTGCCACTGCGCCCAATACACCTATTGCCAACGCACTCGTCTACGTCAGTGTGAGTACCAATACACGGGTCATAGGAACAACCCTCACTACGACAACAGATAGCAATGGCAAGTTTAAGTTCTCCGACATCCCAGTAGAGACTGCCCCTACCAGCATTCGCGTCGCAGTAGACCCGCAGTCTAGTAGCTACGTCTCCCAGCAGATACTCTTCAAACTAGACAAAGATAAGACGGCGAATCTGATTGTAACTCTCGCGCCCTACACGCTAGACCTCTCATCAGCAAGCACCCTCATTCTGTCGCCATCCAATAACTTCTTCGCGACGAATATCGTAGGAAAGGTGAATGCTCAGGTGCTGGATAGTCAGGGGAACACGCTTCAGCTAACGCCCTCCCTGCTTTTGATAGGTGACTTTAGCTCGATTCAGGCAAATGGAACATTCACTGCTTCACAAGAGCAGGTTGGGACAGTAGAGGCGTTTTGGTACAACAATCTCCAAGCATCAGGAACAGTGAGTGTACAGAGTAACGGGGACGGCTCGCCGCCCCCGCCTCCCAGTAAAAAGGCTGGTGTGGCTCCTGCCTTGCGATAGCGCAAGACAAGTGCCACACCCCAAGAACGCTTAGAGCTTACTTCGCAAACAGAGTCTTCACCTGTGCGATGAGGTCAGCAGGAATGACTTTCAGGGTTCCTACAGCGGCTTCGATGGGAGCGGTCACTATATCCGTTCCGCGTAGAGCTACCATTTTGCCAAAGTCTTTTTCATGGACGCACTGCGCGGCGCGAACACCAAGACGCGATGCCAGCACACGGTCGAATGCAGTGGGGGCGCCTCCACGCTGAATATGCCCCGTAACGGCGGAGCGGGTCTCTAGTTTGGTGCGCTCTTCAATAATACCCGCAACGGTTTCACCAACCGCACGATTGCTCAAGCTAACGTGACCGAAAGCATCGAGTGTCGCTTCACCCTCATCGGTTCCGGGTAGCTCCACGCCTTCCGAAGCGACGACAATCGCGTACTTTTTGCGGTCATAAGCCCGCTGTACCTGCTCGCAAAGTTCATCTACGTTCATCTCTATTTCGGGAAGCAGAACCGCGTCCGCGCCGCCTGCAATCGCAGAGTGTAGTGCAACCCAGCCCGCGTGCCGCCCCATCACCTCAAGAACAACGACTCTCATGTGCGAACGCGCCGTATCGCGGAGGCGGTCTATTGCATCCACATTTACGCTCACCGCAGAGTCAAAGCCAAAAGTATAGTCGGTTTCAGAGAGGTCATTATCCATTGTTTTGGGACACCCCACTGTGTTAAAGCCGTCTTTATAGAGTTTACTTGCAACACCAAGCGTATCCTCACCCCCAAACGCACCAATCGCATCAAATCCGTACTTCTGGATGTTCTCCTTCACGGCTTGTAGCTGTGCAGGGTCTTTGTAAGGGTTGGTACGCGAGGAGCGCAGCGCAGTTCCGCCCCGATAGATAAGCTCATCTACGTCGTTCAAAGTCAGCGGGGCATCGTCAGTTATAGGCTTCACCAAGCCGCGCCACCCCTCCCGAATTGCATAGACTTGATGTCCATACTCAAGAGACTTAATAACAAAACCGCGTACTGCGGGGTTCAGCCCTGGGCAGTCGCCACCACCCGTCAAAATTCCAATCTTCATTGTAAACCTTCCTCATTCTCGTCTTCAGACAGGATGCCAAAATAGATTTTGGGGGAGTAGGGGGTCTTCCTTCCTCCCGTCCCCGATAAGTCTACCCCAAAACCTTATGGAAACACTAAGGCGTAGCCCCTAAGAACCTGAGAAGTGAGAAGGAACCTAAGCAGTAGATACCGAACTTTACAGCATAGTGCGGACTCTTGTCCTTTTGTAGAGAACAGAGGAGGTTGACCTTGAACGATTTGCCCCCACAAAGTGTGCCTGCTCCCCTTTCAGCACCACCCGCACCTCTTTCGTATGAAGAGGTCGAGTGGGCAAAACGGCGATGCAAAACCCAAAAGAGACCGTCGCCTCTACGAAATATGGTGGAGAGGTTTCTGATAGAGCCTTCTGCCACTGGAGATGAAGAGGCCTCTATAGCGATCTCTTCAATGGTGGTTGTATCGGCATGGAGTTGGCGCAAACACCTACTGGCGATGTGGGCTTTGGGGCGTATGCCGCTCTCCCACCACAAAAAACTACAGGCGATTGCCGCTCTGTCGGACTTTTTGAAGAAGACGACCCTACCCGAATTCTATAAAGTGGCTCTTTCATGGTGGCTGTCTATTGCAGTACTGGTAGGGCTGTGGTTCGGCATAAGCTCGGGGGCAGACTCTTGGCTCCTACTCTACCTGTTTTTGGGGTCTCTGTGCTCGTTTCCTTTTGTATGGCTTGCTGCAAGTCTCTGGGGGGATTTGCGCTTTAACCTGCTTCGTGCTACTGCCGTTGAGGCACTGGGGCTTATCGCTCTACCGGAGGGCACAGAAGCCATTACACGCGCTATGTACGAAACAGCGGCAGTCCGTCAGGGATCCTTTGATGGTCGGGTGCGCCGAGCTGCGACGGTTGCCTTACCACGTGTTCTTGCCTCCTTGACTCCCGAACACTATTTGGAGATGGGGGCGGGGGTCGTTCCGAATCTCTCCCTCCTTCTCGACCACGTTAAGGAGCCGCTCCAACTACAAATCCTGGAGGCTCTTGGTAAGATGGGAGACGGGCGAGCCGTGCTTCCTCTGCAACGCTTTCTGGTAAAAACAAAGAGCCTTGCTGCAAGGCAAGCCGCACAACGCATACTGCCGATACTAGAAAAGAGGCAGATCCATGAATCTGCACACAATACTCTGCTTCGTGCCTCCTCTATGCCCAACGACGCGGCTAGCCTCCTCCTGCGCCCCTCCTATGGAGGCTATCAAGACCAAACGCAACAACTTTTGCGCCCTGTAGATGCTACTTCCGCGACCTTTGATTTGGGGGAGCCGCTAGATTTGGGCGATAAGGAAGAGAAGGCAGATTAACCCCTCCCAAATGTAGCCTAACTTGTAGTACCCATTGATACGCCTCTCCTGCGGGGGCATCTGGGCTTTCTAGTCGTCTTTTTGTCTGTGAAGGGCTAAAAAATCGACGCAAAGGTAGTAAATTGTGATAACCTGTTTGTGCATCGCAGTCCTCCAGGATAGTGTTCGGGGTACTTTTACTACACCGCAAGGGCTACTATGAAAATGGAGAGGTTCATAACTTAGGCTCTTATAGAAACGGAGTCATTTTGAAACACGTAGAAAAAGGTAGTGAAGACCGCCGTGACGCAACCAGCTGAGTGGGTGACAGGCTATCTCGGATTAGGCTCAAGTATTGGCGAGAGGGAGTCGCACTTGCAGAGCGCATTACAACGTCTTACAAGTAAAGGCGTGCGCGTTGTGGCGGTCTCTTCTATTTATGAGTCACCGCACTTGGGATTAGCTCCCGGCGATAGCGAGAGGTACCCTCCTCACTTGAACTGCGTGGTAGAATTGGAGACAACTCTCTCTCCAATTGGTCTGTTAGAGCGCGTTCTGGAGATTGAGCGGGCGGGTGGTCGGGAGCGGGCAGAGCGTTGGTCGCCGCGCACGATAGATATAGATATTTTGTTGTATGGAGCGCGTGTGGAGAGTTCACCGCGCCTGACGTTGCCCCACCCCGGTATTGCAGAGAGGGCGTTTGTGGCGTTGCCTTTGGCAGAGTTAGCACCTGACACTGTGCTTCGGAATGGGCAACGTTTGAGGGAGATTGTTTTGACGGATGAAGTTCAACGGCAGGCGATTTGGCGTGTTGCGGGGCTTGTGTTATCTTTTGGAGAGTGAGTCAAAGGAGGGTATATGCAGTACTTCTATGAGGCATTGGATAGCTCTGGACAGACGGTTGTGGGGAAAGTAGATGGAAACTCTGTGGAGGAGGCGCGAAGCCGCGTCCTTATACAGGGCTATCAACTGCGCTCTCTTGCACCTGACTTTGCGACGACAGGCACGCTCTACGCGCAGAACCTTCCCGCCATCACCTCTACACCGCAGAGCGTTGCGGCGCAACCTGTTGCTCGCGCTCTGGCTCCCGCGCAGACTCAGGCGCGAACGGGGGGGGCGGTTTTGGCGGGAAACGCCGCGAAGGTGGCTTCCAAGGCGAAAACCCAACCCGTAGCGCGTCAAATCGCGCCGGGTTATAGCCTGCCTCAGGTCGCGAACGCCTCTAGCCTAAGCGGTGTGAATGATAAGGAGCGAATGCTCTTTTTTCAACAGCTACAGTCGCTGGTTCATAGCGGCATGACAGTCTACATGGCTCTAGACAACCTTGCACCGCGCACTGCGAACAGAAATCTCTCTCTTGTGGCGAAAGAGATGGCGACCGCGGCGCGAACAGGCAGCCCTGTTTCCAACGTAATGGCACGATACCCGCATATCTTTCCCGAACACGTCGTAGCGACGCTACGCGGGGGAGAGTTGGGCGGTTTTATTGAGATAGCACTCTCTGAAATCGCGCTAGACTATGAACAGAGGGTGGCACTCTACCGCTGGGTATGGGTTCCCAAAGCGATTTTTGCGATATCCTATTCGGCTCTTCCTTTCGTAATTCCGCTCTTTTCGTCGTTTTTCAAGGGCTTGAGCGCGGGGGATGCAAAGGTCTTCTATGTCCTCTATCTAAAACAACTCGCGCTACTTATTCCCATTTTTCTAGCACTGCCCCTGGGAATGGTGCTCCTCGCTCGAAAGTTTAACCAGCCTAAATACCGATACACACGTGACAGCTGGGGGCTGAAGCTACAACCTTTCGGGGCACTGCAGCGTCATGTCGCTCTAGGGAACTTTGTGCGTATGTTGAGCCGCCTTCATCATGCGGGAGTTTCGCCTAGCGTGGCTTGGGAGGGCGCGATGCTGACCGCAAGTAATGTGGTAATTCGCGACAAACTTGCCCAGTCTTACGACATTATGCAAAAAGGAGCAAGCCTAGGCGATGCGTTCGCGCAGACGGGGCTTTTCGGTAACTCGATTGAGCAGTTGATTATTACCGGAGAGCAGTCTGGGCAGATAGGGGAGATGTTGGACAGAGCGGCAGTTATGTATCAGCAGACGGTAGACGATGCAAAGAAGAAGGCGCAGTGGACGATGTTTCGTATCGGTTTTCTCGGTATGCTGATTGCGGGAGGATTTACCGTCTGCTGGATGGCTTACTCCTACTTTCATGGAATGTTTAGCTTCACGGAGACTGCGTTTCCTGAGCTGAATAACTGAGTGGGATGAGGGCAGGGTCCCCCAATAGTCTCTCCACAAGGATGCCCCTCACAAGCGGTGAGAGGTTAAGTGGGGGCGAAACGTTCCACTGTTTCCGGGCGTTGCCTAATCTGACATCTATCTATTATGGGGAGCAAACCTATGCCTCAATTTCTATTTAGCGCGGCTGACCAGTTTGGGAATCAGATTGACGGAACCGTTATCGCAGGCGACCTGCTTTCGGCGGGAGAGCAGGTGCGCTTGATGGGCTACAGCCCCCTCAAGTTGGAGATATCGAACACCTCTGCCGCCTCTCTTGAACCCACGCTTCTCTCGGAGCCTGCGTTCAACGCAGGGGTGATGGATACAAGCCCCTCTCCCTCCCTCCCAACACAGCAGGCGGCAGAGCTTACTCCCCAACGTACCTTTTTGGGTGACCCGACGGCTCAGCAGGACGAGGCACGCAGAGAGCCATGGGAGCGCGGGGGCGCGTTGCCTCAGCAAGATGCCCCTAAGGCTACCATGAACGCGATGGGAAGCGTGGTACGTATCGCCTCTCCTGCGTCTGCTGTATCTATCTCTGCTGCATCGCAAAAAGAGGCGGCGGGGGGACTAGAGAAGGGGCGTATTACGCGGATACCCTATAGCAAGGCGGCTCGCCCTCAGCAGTCTTTTTCACGGCGTTTTAGCGAACTTGTTGTCTACCCCATAATATCGGGAGTAGTTATTAAAGACCTCGCCGCATGGTATCGGCAGTTCGCAACCCTCATTGGGGCGGGGCTAACTCTCTATCGCTCCCTCTCTGCCCTAGAGGAAAACACCAAAAATGCCAAACTTAAAGAGATAGCGAGAGAGGCGAGTAGACAGGTGGAGGCAGGGGGTAAACTCTCTGATGTGATGGCGGCGTATCCGTGGGTCTTTTCGCAGATGCACGTAGAGATGATTCGCGCCTCTGAAGAGGGTGGCATGATAGATCAAGTGCTGCTTCATCTCGCTGACTACGTAGAGCACGACCTAGAGATTAGACGCATGATTTCACGAGAGACCATGTATCCCAAAATCGTTCTGTTCGTGGCGGTGATGATACTAGGCAGAACGGGGCTGACTGGGGGGGCGTTAGCGGTTGTGGACTTGGTGCTAAACAGTAATGGAGCGGGCTATTTGGCGAACACGGTGGGCTTCGGGGGTTCGATACTGCTAGCGATATTCGCGGCTTACGCGACATTCCGCCTCTTTCTGTTTAATATGCCGGGTGTGCGCGAAGGGTACGATATGTTCAAGCTGAAGATACCCGTTATAGGCAATATCGTGCGAATGTTTGCGCTTGCGCGTTTTGCTCGTGCTTTCGCCGCGCTTTACCGGGGTGGGTTTACAATTCCGAGCGCATTGGACATTGCGGGGCGAGCCTCTGGTAACGCCGTTGTAGAGAAAGTGACGGGAGATGCTGTGCGCGTGGCAGAGCATGGCGGGCTTGTTTCGGATCAGATGAGACGGGCAGGGCTTTTCCCGCCTATGATTATGGATATGTTTCAGACAGGGGAGACGACGGGCAACCTCGACACGATGATGGACAAGTCGGCGGACTACTTTGAGAGCGAAGCGAAGGTGAAATCGCATCAGGCGGCTCTTATTTTCGGCGTGTTTGTCTTCTTATGCGTTGCCTTACTGGTAGGTATGGCGGTTATCTCTGGTTATGGCGGACTGGCACAAAAGAGTACCACATTACCAGAGAACTAGAGCGCGAAGATAGCGTTTTGGGACTAATATCATGGTGACTACCAAATTTCAGGAGGAAATGATAACTCGGTAGTTGTAAATAGGGGTAGGCTTTGTCTACGCTTCCAAGGTATTGTCGCCATGTCAAGAATTCTGGTCTCAATTTCAGAGGCGGCTTAGCAAAACGTACACACTGTAGACGGATGCCACGTACCCCGCCTTACGACAAAGAAGGTATTCCAGATGTCAGAATTGACTCAAGCAGATGCGAACTTGCTCTTTGGTATGGACAAACATAGAGCAGACGATAATCTCTATAAATTTCCGGATTTGGGTGGTGTATTGATAGTTCCATTAGTATCTGCTGATGGGCGTGAAAACTTTATCTTGGATATACACCGAGGAAGGATAAACCTAAGAGGGTGTTGAAAAATTCTCAAAATGTGGAATAACGTTGTTATCATGTCCCGACAAAGTTACCCCACTGACCTCACCGATGGTCAATATGCGCTAATCGCGGCTCTTCTCCCTGCCCCTAAAACGAGCGGCAGAACG